>NZ_JBGSQZ010000049.1:0-47861 GCF_041737865.1 Chamaesiphon sp. | reverse complement strand
CACTTCGGACATCTCGCCATCATCTTTATATGGTTGAGCGGGATGTATTTCCACGGTGCTCGTTTCTCCAATTATGAAGCGTGGCTCACCGACCCAACTGGGATCAAACCTAGTGCCCAAGTCGTCTGGTCGATCGTCGGTCAAGACATCCTCAATGCTGACGTTGGCGGCGGTTTTCATGGAATTCAAATCACCTCTGGTTTGTTCCAATTGTGGAGATCGTCTGGGTACACCAACTCCACACAGCTTATGGCTACAGCAATTGGCGGTCTCGTCATGGCTGGGTTGATGCTGTTTGCTGGTTGGTTTCACTATCACAAACGTGCTCCCAAACTGGAGTGGTTCCAGAATGTAGAGTCGATGATGAACCACCATCTGGCTGGTTTACTCGGTCTTGGCTGTCTATCTTGGGCAGGTCATCAGATCCACGTCGCTCTACCTATAAATAAATTACTAGATTCTGGTGTCGCACCTAAGGATATTCCTTTACCCCACGAATTCTTGGATCCTGCCAAGATGGCCGAACTGTATCCCAGTTTTGCTAAGGGTTTAACCCCGTTCTTTACATTGAACTGGGCTGAATATGCAGACTTCCTCACCTTCAAAGGTGGTCTGAACCCTACCACTGGCGGTCTCTGGTTATCCGATACGGCTCACCATCACCTAGCTCTGGCTGTACTCTTTATCGTTGCTGGTCACATGTACCGGACGAACTGGGGCATCGGTCACAGTATGAAAGAAATTTTAGAAAATCATCGCGGACCCTTTACTGGCGCAGGTCACAAAGGTCTATATGAAATTCTTACTACTTCCTGGCACGCTCAGTTAGCAATTAACTTGGCAATGTTAGGGTCGATCAGCATCATCGTGGCACAACACATGTATGCGATGCCTCCCTATCCTTACCTCGCTACTGACTACGCTACTCAGCTATCGTTATTTACCCACCACATGTGGATTGGCGGTTTCTGTGTCGTCGGTGGAGCTGCTCACGCAGGGATCTTCATGGTGCGGGATTACGACCCAGCAATGAACCAGAACAACCTACTCGATCGAATGTTGCGTCACCGCGATGCAATCATCTCGCATCTGAACTGGGTGTCGATGTTCCTTGGTTTCCACAGCTTCGGTCTGTATGTCCACAACGACACCATGCAGGCTTTGGGTCGTCCCCAGGATATGTTCTCAGACAAAGCAATTCAATTGCAACCCGTATTTGCTCAGTGGATTCAAGGCTTGCACACTGCTGCGGCTGGAAATACTGCTCCAAATGCTCTGCAAACTGCTAGTCTCGCTTTTGGCGGCGATACCCTCGCTGTCGGTGGCAAAGTGGCGATGATGCCGATTGTATTGGGTACGGCGGACTTTATGGTTCACCACATCCACGCTTTCACCATTCATGTCACCGTCCTCATTCTCCTTAAAGGTGTCTTGTTCGCTCGTAGCTCTCGGTTAATTCCCGACAAAGCTAGTTTGGGCTTCCGCTTCCCCTGCGACGGTCCTGGTCGTGGTGGTACCTGCCAAGTTTCTGGTTGGGATCACGTCTTCCTCGGTCTGTTCTGGATGTACAACGCCATCTCGGTTGTAATCTTCCACTTTAGTTGGAAAATGCAGTCAGATGTCTGGGGTACTGTCGATGCCGATGGTACGGTTTCGCACATTGCTGGTGGTAACTTTGCTGCTAGTGCAGTCAATATCAATGGTTGGCTGCGGGACTTCATGTGGGCGCAATCGGCTCAAGTCATCAACTCCTATGGTTCGGCTCTGTCCGCCTACGGTTTGATCTTCTTGGGTGCACACTTCATCTGGGCGTTCAGCTTGATGTTCCTCTTCAGCGGTCGCGGCTACTGGCAAGAATTGATCGAGTCGATCGTTTGGGCGCACAACAAGCTCAACTTTGGACCAGCAATTCAACCTCGCGCTCTGAGCATTATCCAGGGTCGGGCTGTAGGTGTAGCTCACTATCTCCTTGGAGGTATTGCGACAACCTGGGCATTCTTCTTAGCTCGATCTCTATCGATCTGACAAACTTTGCCTGCTTTCGATGTCAGTCAACAGGCTTAATATCCCAAGATTGACATCGATCGAATCTGGATATCCAGGTTCGATACATCACTAACAATGATGCTAATCAATGCCACACGAGATGGTTACAGTTAGCATCATCTCTACTGTAATCATCTCGTCCGTCCGCGAGGAAATCCGATAAGAAAACTATGGCAACTAAATTCCCTAAATTTAGCCAAGACCTCGCTCAAGACCCGACCACTCGTCGGCTCTGGTACGGGATTGCCACGGCTCACGACTTTGAAAGCCACGATGGCATGACTGAGGAAAATCTTTACCAAAAGATTTTCGCAACTCACTTCGGTCATCTGGGCATCATCTTCCTCTGGGCATCTGGCAACCAGTTCCACGTAGCTTGGCAAGGCAACTTTGAACAGTGGATTAAAGATCCACTGAACGTCAGTCCGATCGCTCATGCAATTTGGGATCCCCACTTCGGTCAACCAGCAGTTGATGCTTTTACCCAAGGTGGCGCGACTAATCCAGTCAACATCGCTTACTCTGGTGTTTACCAATGGTGGTACACGATCGGAATGCGGACGAACGAAGACTTATACTCAGGCTCGATCTTCTTGCTCCTCCTGGCTTCAGTCATGCTATTCGCTGGCTGGTTGCACTTGCAACCAAAATTCCGTCCGAGCTTGTCTTGGTTCAAGAATGCTGAATCTCGCCTTAACCACCATTTATCCGGTTTGTTTGGCGTAAGTTCTTTAGCTTGGACTGGTCACTTAGTCCACGTTGCCATCCCTGAATCTCGCGGTCAGCACGTTGGTTGGGACAATTTCACCACTACCTTACCTCACCCTGCTGGATTAGCACCCTTCTTCACAGGTAACTGGGGTGTATATGCAGAAAATCCAGATACCGCTCAACAGATGTTTGGGACTTCCCAAGGTGCTGGAACAGCAATCTTGACTTTTTTGGGTGGCTTCCATCCTCAGACTCAATCCTTGTGGTTGACTGATATGGCGCATCACCACCTAGCAATCGCGGTGATTTTCATCGTTGCTGGGCACATGTATCGCACCAACTTTGGGATCGGTCACAGCATTAAGGATATCCTCAATGCTCACAAACCACCTGGAGGAAGACTCGGTGAAGGTCATAAAGGTCTTTATGACACGATCAATAACTCCCTTCACTTCCAACTAGGCTTGGCATTGGCTTCACTGGGTGTGATCACCTCCTTGGTGGCTCAACACATGTACTCCATGCCGCCTTACGCGTTCTTGGCACAGGACTTTACCACCCAAGCCGCACTCTACACTCATCACCAGTATATTGCTGGGTTCTTGATGGTTGGAGCCTTCGCCCACGGTGCGATCTTCTGGGTTCGTGATTACGATCCAGATCAAAACCGAAATAACGTTCTAGCGCGGATGTTAGAGCACAAAGAGGCAATTATTTCCCACCTTAGTTGGGTGTCTCTGTTCTTAGGTTTCCACACCCTCGGTCTTTACGTGCACAATGATGTCGTAGTTGCCTTTGGGACACCTGAGAAGCAAATCTTAATCGAACCAGTATTTGCACAGTGGGTTCAAAGTAGCCACGGTAAATTACTCTACGGTTTTGATACTTTACTTTCAAACGCAGATAGTTTAGCTTCCACCACTAGTGCAGTTTACCTGCCAGGTTGGTTGGATGCCATCAACTCCGGTACGAACTCCTTGTTCTTGACCATCGGCCCTGGTGACTTCTTGGTTCACCATGCGATCGCTCTCGGACTCCACACCACCACCTTGATCTTGGTCAAAGGTGCGTTGGATGCTCGTGGTTCCAAACTAATGCCCGACAAGAAAGACTTCGGCTACGCCTTCCCTTGTGACGGCCCCGGTCGTGGTGGTACTTGTGACATCTCTGGTTGGGATTCGTTCTACCTGGCAATGTTCTGGATGCTCAACACCTTAGGGTGGGTAACATTCTACTGGCACTGGAAACACTTAGGTATTTGGCAAGGTAACGTCGCCCAATTCAATGAGTCCTCGACTTATCTGATGGGTTGGTTACGCGATTACCTCTGGCAGAACTCCTCACAGTTAATCAACGGCTACAACCCTTACGGGATGAACAATCTGTCTGTATGGGCATGGATGTTCCTCTTCGGACACCTCGTCTGGGCGACTGGCTTTATGTTCCTGATTAGCTGGCGTGGATACTGGCAAGAGTTGATCGAAACTGTTGTCTGGGCACACGAGCGGACTCCACTTGCGAACGTAGTTCGTTGGAAAGACAAGCCTGTTGCAATGTCGATCGTTCAAGGTCGGGTTGTCGGTTTAGCTCACTTCACAGCGGGTTATATCCTTACCTACGCAGCCTTCTTAATTGCCTCGACTGCTGGTAAGTTCGGATAGCTAAACTTATCATCAGTTAAATAAAATCCCTCGTCACTTAGTGGCGGGGGATTTTTAGATTCAGTCAGTTATAATCGATTTATGGATTACGAATGGGACACGACCAAAGCAGATACCAACTTTAAAAAACATGGGGTAAGCTTTGAAGAAGCTCAAACAGTTTTTAATAATCCTTTATCAATGATTTTTGATGATGAATTACATTCATCGTTAGCAGAATATCGAGAGATTATTATCGGTCATTCCCAACAGAATCGGCTACTGCTAGTTAGCTTTACCGAATGTCCCCAAGCTATTCGCATTATTAGTGCCCGTCCAACGACTCAAAGAGAACGAGAAGATTATGAAAACAACTTATTCTAATCCAGCTCCAGATGATGAAGATGATTTGGCCACCGAATACACTTTTGACTATACCAAGGCAAAACCTAATAGATTTGCGACACGAGACTCTAACTCAACAATGACTGTCATCGTCTTAGATGAGGATATTGCTCAAGTCTTCCCTACATCAGAAGCGGTTAATAAAGCTCTCCGGCAATTAATTGAAACTTTCTCATAAGGCAGCCAACGAAAAGTTTTTCATCTTTGCATAACACTTTAAGCTTTCTCTATTTATTGGTAGTCCTTTTTGATTAAGCCAATCATGATAATCTGTATGAATCCAACCTTTGATTAAAATTATGTTATCTTGATCGGTTGCAAGAGAAGGATCTTCAGATTCGCCCTCAATATGGTGTGCATGTTTCTCATCTTCATCTGTAAAAGGTTCCTCACACAAAAGACAAATGCTATTTTGTCTTTTCAATTTCCCAATTACAGAATTTTTTAACGCCTCTTGGTGTTTAGCTTTAATATTTGATGAAAGTGCAAGCTGAGGATTTCTGGCAACTATACAAGCTAAGAGGGCAAGGCTAGCTCTATAGTCACTTGCTCGCTTAGGGTTTTCTTCAGCTAATGTTTCAAGAAGAGCATAAAGCCCTACTGGCTTTATTGCTGCTGAGACACCAAATTTGTCAAATCGAATAGGATCTCTAACTAAATAAGCTTTAACAACATCTCTATGGTTGTTGACGATTGAGTTTGAAGCTTTTTGACGTTGTATTGACTCTCAGAAAGATTTGACATAAGGTTGTTCCTCTGGCTCAGGACAGATTGATGCTCTAAATAAGTTTCTAGAAAATTTCGAGTACTGTTCGTACCCATATCTATACTAAAGTGCCCAAAATATTGCTGCTTATAACAGTGCAATGAAGAAATCGATCATTTCAAACACACCGCCTTCAATATTGCATTAGAATTAAGCCACAGAATGTATGGTAAGTGATACCTATTGCATGGATTTCAGACAGATTATATCTGACAAATATCGATCGACCTCTGATAATTAGAAAATTGAACAGGGGGTACGATCGACTAGACGGCTAAAATAGAGTCAAGATTTAAATAATTTAGTGAAATATGTAAGAAATATGAACAGCCTCTACAGTAAAATCGATTCCCGACGTATCCCTATCTACTCGCTCCAAGATGCTGCCCGTTATTTACGGATTCCAGTTAGTACAATTAGATCCTGGACGATTGGACATAACTATCCCGTAAAAAGTGGCTCCAACTTTTTCGCGCCTATTATTGATATCTCCCCATCCAAACCCTATTTACTCTCTTTTACCAACCTCGTCGAAATTCATGTCTTACGGGCTATTCGTCAGCATCACAAAATTCAACTCAATCGAGTTAGAGATGCTCTCGATTTTATGGATGAAAGATTTCAAGTGGCTCATCCCCTTGCAACTCAAGAATTTAGTACTGATGGCGTGGATTTATTCATCGATCGTTATGGAGAATTAATTCAAGCTAGCCAAGTAGAGCGGAGTCAATTAAGACTAGCAATTAATACACATCTAGAACGGATCGAGCCAGATGATGGAGGACTTGCTATTAAATTGTATCCCTTCACTCGTTCTCACGAAGAAAATAATCCCCGCATTGTGGTTATAGATCCGCGAGTTGCTTTTGGGCGAAGAACGATCGATGGTACGGGAATAGCAACTAGTATCTTAAAAGAACGCTACTCGGCGGGAGATTCGATCGATGAACTTGCTATCGATTATGATTGTGACAGGCTCTCGATCGAAGAAGCAATTAGATGTGAGCTCTCGACGATTTCTGCATGATTGAATTGGCATCTACAACATTTTTTATAGATCGTTGTCTGGGCAATAAGCTAATTGTAGAAACTTTACGATCGGCAGGTGTCAATGTTGAAATTGATGATGACCATTTTGGTAAAAATACTCAAGATGTCGATTGGATTCCAGAAATTGGCACAAGAGGATGGGTTATTTTAACTAAAGATGCCAGAATCGGTAAAAATAAAATAGAACGCCTAGCTGTAGCAGATGCGGGAGTGAGAATGTTTGTTTTAGTCTCTCAAAATCTTTCAGGAGCGGACATGGCAAATATTTTTCTTGAAGCTATTCCCGAAATAGAAAAATTCCTCCTCAAAAATATTGCTCCTTTCATTGCGAAAGTCGATCGAGACAGTAAGGTTAAAGTATGGAAAGATAATCCAGACTTATTATCGGAACTTGATGGCTTTCTTAAATAGACATTATCGATATCGACATTCTGAAAACATCGATTTTGCAGATATTTAGGGTGATGGATGATAAATTAGATCGATTTCATCTCCAGCAAAATTCGAGAGATTATTTCTATGACAATTAACTTCTATAGTTATTGGAAGTTAATTGTCATACCTGGGATCTATTGCTGCTGAGAATGCCCACATTGGTTGCAGTAGGGTAAATTCTTATAAGTGAGATGATGACAGTTTTGGCATTCACTCAGTTGATAATAACTGCAATGAGGACAGTAAATATCGGACGATCGAATCTTCCTAGCACAGTTGACGCACTGAGATTTTTGAACTCTATTGGCTGTCTGAATTTTGGAATTGAAGACAAATTCTTGGAAGACTTTAATCAGTCCAAATCCAATTAGTGGCACTAGCAAAATATAAATGTAGCTAATTAGGAACAGTAGGCTCCCAAATAGTTGATAGACAATACTTGAGATTAGATTGAAGATTACCCCAATTTGAAGAAATTCAAGAACTTTGAAAAGTAAAGGAATCAGGAAGATTACTAATAGATGCCAGCTAATCAAGGCAATTAGCCCATAACCTCGTCTTTGGGCAAAGTTATTAACTACTAATGCTCCCAATAGCAATGGTAGTAGAAATATAAACTGAAAACCAAATTGAATACTAGGATACCAGAAGGATGCTCGATCGTAACTACTTTTAAGTAGATTAAATTTATTACTATCTTTAAGGATACTAATAAAAGCACTGCTTTCTGGCTTGGCAACTAGTACATTTTCAAGCTCGGTGTTTTTTTGCTTGAGGGTGGAAATCTTAACATTATTTTGCTCTAATATCTGTTTGGCTTTTTCCGCTCCAACTTGATTTATCGATCTATCTCGTTCTTGCCCAGCTATTTTATCCAATAAAGATGAGTCGTATTGACTCTTAATAGTCTGATTTGCCGATTCTAGTTTGCTGATATCTGCTTGTTGTCGGTCGATACTTACTACAGTCTTTTGATTTTCACTCGTGTTTATTTTATCTCTAATTCCAGCATACTCAAAACAGATATTAGAAATAGTACCTAATTTATTTTTGACATCTTCTTTGTATTTTTGACTGAGATCGACTTGTGGAGAAGGGCTACTATAGTCGTAACTATCTACATCCCTAGTCTTTAATAGAATTGCCTGTCTGATGACATCATAATCTTTACCATTTGTAGTTTTAGTTCGATAACTATTCCACTCGGAATAACATGGATGAGCTTGGGTTGGATTGAGATGCCATCTACTAATATCATCGAGTCCAGCGAATACATTAGTGAGGATAAATAGATCGACTAAAAGAATGACGATGAGGCTCATTTTATTGAGTGGCTCATTATTAATCGTTCTAGACCGATCGAACAACCTACTCAAAATCCGACGTACTCTAGCAAACATATAATTTATAAGCTAATTTTTTCAGCCAAAATCATTTTATCCCTTTGTCGATCGACACATGAGTTATTATGTGCCAGATTAACGATCGACCTCACCCCCTCATCAACTTTTTCTGGACAAGTCGAGCATGAAGAGAATATCGGTATAGTGGTTCTCGAAATTCTCTCGATCTAGAAACGATCGAGGGCACATTGGCAACTGGTAATCTAGGGGGTATAGACTTTTGTGACTTCTACGCCTAGTTCTTCACGCCAATCGACTAGAGACTTTGACCATTGTTCTTCCCATTTTTGTGCGAGTAATGGCTTTGCCTTTGCACCGCTACGATAACCTAGAGCGACACATTCCAGCATCCTGTCCAAATCTGCTGGGGATTTGGTTAATGTGCTTAAAAGTCCGCCTGTGAGGAGAATCAAGGACATGGTGCGATGAGTTTGGGCAAGTTCAAAAGACTTTAGCCCAAGTTCTCCAGCGACATCGGTACTAAATCCCCCGACGATGTGCCAAATATCGTGTGTTTGGCGCAAACGTAACATCACATAGCTAATATCATCCTGAACCTTGATGTTGCGGTAGAAGTTAGGATCGAAGTTGGATTCCTTGATGTAGGTAGCATAAGCATACCCGAGGGCATCTGTGGGTAAAGCTAGTAGAGAGTTGAGATCCAGAAGGGGTGGAGTATATCTTTCTCTAATAATTTGCGCGACGGTAGGATCGGACTTCACAAATTCTAGTGCTAGTTGAGTGGCTTTTGTATTTCGCAGTCCATCCTCAATGTCATACACAGAGTCTGTTTGGGTAGGATCTCTGAATAAGGAAATAGCCCCTCTAATTGCCATCAAAAAGTCAAGATGCAGCATTGCTCTACCGATCGCCATAGAAATTTCCTCCGTTTTATAGATAATACACCCGCTCCGTCACTCTAACAGAGCTAAAATAGTAGGGTGAGGCTAAATCGAAGATCGGGTAAATGACACGGCTAAGACGAGCATCTACACAGCCTTTCTTCCTTGTCGATCGAGGTGACGACACATTCAACTAGATTAGTCGAATCAAGTAGGGTTTAAACCCATAAGTTAAAAGATTTGGTATTGCCGAGAAAGATGCCCGATCTTGCCTGATGACTTGCATTTGAATAAGTGACCTGCTACCTTAGTATTCCCTAGCAAACAATCGGGCATTACAGATACGATCGTAAGTAGCGCAGCATACCTAAATAAAGTCGAAATCATGCTATAAGCATAGATTAATACTCTCGTCAATTTTGGTTGCTGGCAGTGCGATCGCCATTTCAGACTGAGACACAGAAAGACGACTCTTTCTGCGGAACGCGGAGCGAACACACCCGTCAAAACCAAACGTTGAACTAAATTAATTACCGATCCTGCCCGCACTACAATCATGAACCACATAGAAAATCATTTGCACATGAACAATTCAACAACTCCGACTACTTCCAATCAAGAGCCATATTTAGGCCCTCGCTGGTTGGTTGAAGAACGAGATGCTTGTGGAGTGGGGTTTATCGCGTGTCCAGCAGGGGAAACTAGCCACAAGCTGATGGAGCAGACATTAGCAGCTCTGACTTGTATGGAGCATCGTGGTGGTTGTAGTGCGGATCGCGATTCGGGCGATGGTGCGGGGATTTTGACGCAGATTCCTTGGGCATTATTTGACTGTTTGGAGCAGGTAACAGATAGATCCAAGTTGGCGGTGGGGATGCTCTTTTTACCCCAGGATTTAGCAAAACGGGCTGTTGCTAAGAGCATTGTTGCGGATGTCATCAGCCAAGAACAGTGTCAATTAATCAGTTGGCGAGAAGTTCCAGTTAAGCCGGAGACTCTAGGTACTCAAGCGCGGGAAAATCAACCCCACATCGAGCAGGTAGTCATTGCGGGAACTACCACTGGGGACGAATTAGAGCGTCAACTGTACATGGTGCGTCGCAAAATTGTCAAGGCAATGCAAGCCGAAGGGACGATTAAGCCTGGAGATAATTTTTATATTTGCTCGCTTTCTAGTCGGACGATTGTCTATAAGGGCATGGTACGATCGGCTGTATTAGGTCAGTTTTATAGCGATCTAACCAATCCGAAATTTACGGCAGCATTTGCCGTCTACCATCGTCGCTTTAGTACGAATACGATGCCCAAATGGCCGCTGGCACAACCGATGCGGATGTTGGGACACAATGGGGAGATTAATACGCTCTTAGGTAATATTAATGGGATGACGGCGCGGGAAAGCGACCTCAATCATCCGCTGTGGAAAGAGCGGTTACGTGAGTTGCAGCCGATTTTGAATCTAGATAATAGTGATTCGGGGACGTTGGATAATGTCTTGGAATTACTCGTACGTTCTGGTCGTAGTCCGATCGAAGGACTGATGATGATGGTACCAGAAGCGTACAAGAATCAGCCAGAATTAGATAATTATCCTGAAATTACCGACTTTTATGAATATTACTCAGGCTTGCAGGAAGCTTGGGATGGGCCAGCATTACTTGCATTTTCTGATGGTAAGGTAGTTGGGGCTACGCTCGATCGCAATGGATTGCGTCCGGCGCGGTACTGTATTACCAAAGATGGTTATCTCTATGTCGGTTCTGAAGCTGGAGTTGTAGATTTACCTGTAGCAGAGATTGTCGAAAAAGGTCGGTTAGGCCCTGGACAAACGATCGTTGTAGACTTAGAAACTAAAGAGATTTTACACAATTGGGAAGTTAAGCAGCGCGTTGCTAATGCTCATCCCTATGGTGCATGGCTCAAAGCACATCGTCAAACACTTACCGCTGGGAAATTTGAATCTAGCTGTCGGCTGGAGTCACCGAGCTTACTCAGTCAGCAGACTGCATTTGGCTATACCGAAGAAGATGTAGCAATGATCGTCAATGATATGGCAGAAAATGGCAAAGAGCCGACTTTCTGCATGGGCGATGATATTCCGCTGGCGGTGTTGTCAGAAAAAGCGCATCCATTGTATGACTATTTTAAACAACGGTTTGCTCAAGTAACTAACCCCGCGATCGATCCGCTGCGGGAAAAATTAGTGATGTCGCTGGATGTCAGTCTGGGCAAAAAGGGTAATTTACTCGAAGCCAAGCCAGAAGCGGCGGGTTTCCTCAAGCTAAATAGTCCCGTACTCAATGAAGCGGAATTAGAAACAATTAAAGCGTCCTCCCTGGGAAGTGAATTTCTCTCGACGCTGTACTCTGTCGATGATGGTGCTCAAGGATTGAAGGTCGCGATCGACAAATTATGTGCCGCCGCGCTCCAGGCTGTCAAGACAGGTAAACAAATCCTCATCCTCAGTGATTGGAGCCAGGATGGTTTAAATGATGAAATTACTTATATTTCCCCCCTACTCGCTGTCGGTGCAGTGCATCATTATCTGACACAGCAGGGATTGCGGGCGCGGGTATCGCTGGTTGTCGATACCGCCCAATGTTGGAGTACCCACCATTTCGCCTGTCTGATTGGCTTTGGCGCAGCGGCTGTCTGCCCTTATTTGGCGTGGGAATCCGTTCGGAGTTGGTGGCATTCGTCCAAAACTCAAGCCGCGATTGGTCGGAACGAAATTCAGATTAGTATTGAAAAAGCTCAGGCTAACTATCGGAAAGCGATCGAAGATGGATTGCTCAAAATCCTCTCGAAGATGGGCATCTCCCTACTATCATCCTACCAAGGGGCGCAAATCTTTGAAGCGATCGGGATCGGACGAGAAGTTCTAGACATCGCCTTTGTCGGGACAACCTCCCGCATCGGTGGTTTGACAATGGTAGATGTCGCCCAAGAAACCATGTCTTTCCACCACAAGGCATTCCCCAAAGAGCTGAAGAAACTCGAAAACCTCGGCTTCTTTAATTATCGTCCGAGTGGTGAGTACCACATGAATAGCCCGCAACTAGCTAAGGCTCTCCATAAAGCGGTCGATACCTATCCGACTCAAGCGGGTTACGACCACTATGAAGTCTACAAAAAATACCTTCAGGAACGCCCCTTAACGGCTCTACGCGACCTACTCGACTTCCAAACCGATCGAACTGCCATTAGTATCGATGAAGTCGAGCCTGTGGTCGATATTGTCAAACGCTTCTGTACGGGCGGCATGTCCCTCGGTGCACTCTCCCGCGAAGCCCATGAAGTCCTCGCCATCGCCATGAATCGCATCGGTGCGAAATCCAATAGCGGTGAAGGCGGCGAAGATCCCGTCCGCTATAAAACCATCGATGATGCTGTCGATGGTAAATCGGCAATCCTCCCTCACCTCAAAGGGTTACGGAATGGCGATACCGCCAAGAGTGCGATCAAACAAATCGCATCGGGACGATTTGGCGTGACACCTGAATACCTGATGAGTGCCAAGCAAATCGAGATCAAACTCGCTCAGGGTGCCAAACCAGGCGAAGGCGGACAATTGCCTGGGCCAAAAGTCAGCCAGTATATCGCCATGCTCCGCCGCTCGAAACCAGGTGTGATGCTGATTTCACCCCCACCTCACCACGATATTTATTCGATCGAAGATCTGGAGCAACTGATTCACGATCTCCACCAAATCAACCCCGTCGCCAAGGTATCAGTCAAACTAGTAGCCGAAATCGGTATCGGTACCATTGCCGCAGGTGTCGCTAAAGCTAACGCCGATATCATCCAAATCTCTGGACACGACGGCGGTACGGGTGCATCGCCACTATCGTCGATCAAACACGCCGGAAGCCCGTGGGAATTGGGACTAACTGAAGTCCACCGCGTGCTGATGGAAAATCAACTCCGCGATCGCGTGTTACTGCGCGTCGATGGGGGGTTAAAATCAGGCTGGGATATTATCGTCGCCGCGCTGATGGGTGCTGAAGAATATGGCTTCGGATCGATCGCGATGATCGCCGAAGGTTGTATTATGGCACGAGTCTGTCATACCAATAAATGCCCCGTCGGTGTCGCTTCCCAACGCGAAGATCTCCGCGCCCGCTTCCCAGGCATCCCCGAACAAGTAGTCAATTTCTTCCTGTTCATCGCCGAAGAAGTCCGCAGCATATTGGCTCGTCTAGGCTACCGATCGCTCAACGACCTGATCGGACGTGCCGACCTATTTACCCTGCGCCCAGAGGCGAAATTAACCAAAGTAGCAGCGATAAATCTCGACTGCCTCACCCAGCTTCCAGATACTAAGATCGATCGCTCCTTCCTGCTCCACGGCGATGTCCATAGCAACGGAGCCGTCTTAGACGACGAAATCCTGGCAGATGCCGAAATCCAAGCCGCCATCCAGGGACAAGGTGTAGCTACTAAATCTTATAAGGTGGTGAATACAGATCGATCGATCGGTGCGCGGATCTCTGGTGCAATTGCCCTCAAATACGGCGACAGCGCATTTGAAGGACAAATCACCCTCAACTTCGAGGGAGCCGCCGGACAAAGTTTCGGTGCATTCAACCACGAAGGAGTCAGCCTCAACCTCACAGGTGAAAGCAACGACTATGTAGGTAAAGGCATCAACGGTGGCGAAATCGTCATCAAACCCTATACAGGCACCACCTTCGATACCAGCCGCAACGTCATCATCGGCAACACCTGCCTCTACGGAGCCACAGGCGGCTACCTCTACGCCAACGGACGCGCAGGCGAACGCTTTGCCGTCCGCAACTCTCGCGCCACCGCCGTAGTCGAAGGCACAGGCGATCACTGTTGCGAATACATGACAGGCGGTGTGGTAGTAGTCCTCGGACAAGTCGGACGCAACGTCGGCGCAGGAATGACAGGCGGTTTAGGTTATTTCTTGGATGAAGACGATACATTCATCGCCAAAATCAATCCTGAAATCGTCAAATGGCAACGGGTACAAACCGCAGCAGGTGAAAAGCAATTGAAGGATTTAATTGCAGCACATGGTGCGAAAACAGGCTCTCAGAAGGCACAGGAAATCTTGAGTCGCTGGGCGGAGTATTTGCCTAAGTTCTGGCAGTTGGTACCGCCTTCGGAGGCGGAAACGCCAGAGGCTAGTGCGAAACAGGCGGTCAGTGCTTAGATTATAATATCATCAACGTTTAAGGTAAAGTGGAGTAATTCACTTTACCTTTTCTTTCGATCTAAATTATTGAGATTGTTGGTGAAAATTGAAATATCCGCTCAAATCTAATATTGAACCTCTTGCTCAACGGCTCCATCCGTTAATGCTAAAAATGAATTTGCCCTAGAGCATAAGATTCCAATATTTACTTCAGAAGAAAAGTAATTTGGTTCCCATTTTTGCATCTTAAACGTATTGCTGAGAACTAAAATAGAGGTCGGTCTTACTTGAGTTTGAAGCTGTCGTCTATATCGATATTCTGATAACTGTCCTACACCGAGACGAATACGTGGCTGGAAATTCCGTCTATTAATTGTCTTAATCTCAAAAATGGTTTCATAACCATTCTTTTCTGCAAGTAAATCAACTGAGTTTGGATCGTCAGTCACAGTGTATGAGAGTTCAGTCAATCTAGTTGCAAGCTGTGCAATGATTTCTTGGTGCTGACGTGTTTTGTCTCGCAGCCGTATTCTACCCCGAACAATGTTTTCAACATTAACTTCAACGTTTACGTCAACAATTTCAGGAATACTTGGGGAAAACGGTCTCAGATTAATTTCTGATACATCGGCAACCGTAGGAGGACTGTCAATTTCATCTCGCAATTCAATATCAGGATAGTTATTCGACAGGTATTCCTGGCTACGTAACTCATCAGGTGCTATCCATTGAGATTCAATGCTTGGGCTTCCAAAGAAACCATACCAAGATAAAGCGTTTTCACTCTTGGTTGAAGAACTTTGTGATATCCAAAAAGTTGTTGGATCGTTATGGAAATCTAAAATAGTTTGAAGTTGCTCAATTTCGGCTAAAGCCAGAGGAGATAAAGAAATTTTGTTATCTTCCTTAACTACAAAATCACTTCGATCCAAAAACTGAAACCATTCTTGAATATCTCGTAACCTTCGCGAATCTACATCTGTTTTTTCACCTGTCTGCCTTAGATTTAATAATTTTGCATAAGCATCTTGCCAATCACTATTACGAATCGTGGGTACAAGTGCTAAAAGACACTCATGACTATTTAAGGTCGGAGAATGGCTTTGTCGATAAAGTTCAACTAATACTTGTAAAATCAGCACTCCTGGCTTCACCAAAATTCCTGAATTGGTATCCAGTTCTGTCCGAGTTGTTGGAATACTCATTCCTGCTTGCGATAATTCTTCTTCTAGTGCAGGCGAGATGTCTGTTTTATGCCCATTGGGATATTGGTACGCAAGAACTTGAGATGAAAAAAGTTCAGAGTAACCAATCGTACCATCGATATACATCAATCCGATTGATGTTAAGTGTGGCTGTTTAATATATTTTGTTGAATAAATTAGACCTAGCTCAGATAGTATCTGTTGATAATCCCTCCAAGCATCCACCTGACCAGAATCTTTTCTGATATTTAGGGTGAAAACCTCGTCAGCAACTAAAGCCTGATTAACTAGCCGTCTATAATTAGGGTATTCCCTAAATCTATATGCAGACTCAAGAAGAGCAAAAACCTCTCTAGGATTTACTCTTCCCATGTGATGGTTGAAAGACCAAGAATATCCTGGATAAGGAAGCGTCAAAATACCAACTCCTTTTTCTTAGTATTCAGTAGAGCCGTTTTAATAGATTGTCCAACTGCACGGGCAAGTAATGGTGGTACCGCATTTCCCACCTGCCGATACTGCGCTGTTGTGGTACCTAAAAATCTGTACCAATCAGGAAATGATTGAAGGCGTGCTGCCTCTCTAACAGTAATGTGTCGGGGAAGATATGGATGAATATGAGGTCTACCACCCCCAGCTTTAGAACCAACTAATACCGTCCCTGAAGGTCTTTCTGGATCGATTCTATCTGTATGGTCTATTTTGTCTCTCCCACCTTGAGGAATCTTTTCATATCGGCTACGTACTCTATCTCCATGAATACGAATGTCCTGATTATATAGCCCGTCAACATCTTCTAGAGCTAATCTAGCGGGTATCCAATCTGGTAGGTTGTGATTATCCAAATCTAACTTTGATGGGTTGCGGTACTCAGGAATAGGAAATATAAATTTAGTCGGCTGACGAAATCCCACAACGAATACTCTCTTTCTAATTTGTGGAACTCCATAATCAGCAGAATTTAACGTATCGGTGTGAATGTCATATCCTGTTTCCGCTTGGAAATGGTAGTAGAGCTTTTTCCAATCTTCACCGCCGTTGAGGGTTAATAATCCTGGTACATTCTCAAACAGAAACGCCTCTGGCTGTAACTCATTAATAAGGCGAATATAGTCAAAAACAAGTTGTCCTCGTAAATCTGAAAAAGAGGCTCTTTGCCCCAAAATACTGAACGATTGACAAGGCGGGCCTCCTACCATGAGACTTATTTTGTCTGCCTTAATAATTTCTCTGACTTCCTGACCTTTTAAGTCACGGACATCTTTGGCTTCTGCTATACAATCTCGGAAGTTATAGGAAATAGTATCACAGTAATATTGAACTTCATCGTTCGCATACCCAAAATCAAACCCTGCCAGCGATAGCCCTAGATCTAATCCACCTCCACCTGAAAATAGAGAGACGGCGACAAACTCCTTATTCCTTTGTCGGGGCAGATGTAGAGCATTGAGAGCGGTAAGATGAGAGTTCATCAAGGTTTTAAGAGCTTGCCTTACAAGGGTTCTAAATATGTGATTATATCTCAAAAGTGACGCTTAGTTGCC
Source organism: Chamaesiphon sp. (assembly GCF_041737865.1). Lineage (NCBI taxonomy): Bacteria > Bacillati > Cyanobacteriota > Cyanophyceae > Gomontiellales > Chamaesiphonaceae > Chamaesiphon > Chamaesiphon sp. The sequence goes on along the minus strand of NZ_JBGSQZ010000049.1, from coordinate 30,653 downwards.
CTGGATGATAATAATTTGGCTTTCTGAGTCAGTTCTGGGTCGATTTGGTTACAATGAGGTCAAGCTACTAGAACAAGCTATTGCCAAACTGAAGACTCGCCCTATTAGCGATCGAGATCGAATCTCGATCGAGCCGACAAGACTATACGCGATCGAGAATTTAGTTAAAATATTCACAGATAGCCAAAGGTAGCAAAGATGAATCATCAATTACAACAAGTACTGACAGAGATCGATCGATTGTCATCAACGGAACAAATCCAAGTAATCGAACACATCACAGTCAATCTCAAAGAGATAGTGCCAACGACACAGCCCAGCAAAAGTAAATCCTGGCGCGACTTAGCCGGAATCGCACCCAATTTATTGAGTGGTGAAGATGCTCAAGCATGGGTAAATAGAGAGCGAAATGAGTGGTCGCAGCGCGAAGAACAGATCCTGGCTGACTGATGAAAAGAGAACAAGCGATCGCAGGAGTGAGGCTAATATTTTTAGATACGGCTCCAGTTATTTATTATATCGAGCGACACCCAACTTTTTTTCCGCTGGTACGACCGATATTTGAGAGCTTGAGCGATGGAGATTTACGAGCGGTAAGTTCGCCTATAACTCTAGCTGAATGCTCAATCGTGCCCTATCGACAGGGATTGTTAGAACTGCAACAAGATTTTACAGATGCTTTGGTACGGAATGAAAGTGTGATATTTAGAATCACCGACGAACTAGTAGCAATTGAAGCAGTAAAAATGAGAGTCAAATACGGATTGAAGTTACCAGATGCAATCCAAGTTGCTACGGCGATTGTTTCTACTTGTGACGCTTTTTTAACCAATGATATTGCATTGAGTAAGGTTACAGAAATTCGAGCGATTGTGGTAAGTGAGTTAATACTGTAAAGTACTTAAAATAAAGCTAGCCCAAAGTAACTATACCTAGACTGAGTTACTGGAACAAGCCATTGCCAAACTGAAGACTCGCCCTATTAGCGAACAAGATTCGATCTCGATCGATCCTAAATGAGAATTTGAGTTGTGGATCGATCGACCTTACCCTACTGAATCGATCGCAAAGCCTTGATAGAATAGAGATAGTGACTCACTAAAACCATGAAATACCCTCTCCATACCGTCTCAAAACCCGTTTCCGGTAGTGAAGCCGAGAAACTAGCCCAAGCAATCCAAAGCGGTGGACACACAGCTAATGAAATCGCTCTAGCTTTAATGCAGCAAATCGCCGCACGTCGCCTTCAGAAATCTGCAAATGCCTCCAAATAGTAAATTTGCAGACGTTGACTTTTCCGCGATACCAGTCGAGCGTGTTACTCCTGTATTAGCAGAACTAGGACAAGGGTTTCGTTGTGCGCGGGGAGAATTTGTTACCTATTGGCGAAAAGGGCGGATTCAGCGAGAGATTAACGCCAGAATTAGCCAATGTTGGATATTGCAATGTGAGGATTCTTTGGCTGGGTATATCACCCTGATTGCTGATAAATTAGAGATCGATCGACCGATTTTAATTGATGAAGACGTTCGATATCAAACATTTCCAGCCATCAAGATTGGTTTGCTCGCAGCCGACAAGAGAGCAAAAGGTGCAGGTCGTCTACTGGTAGAGTGGGCGATAGAATATGTAGCAGGTGAGATCGCGCCGACTATCGGTGTCAGATTTCTAACGGTTGATGCCATGTATGATGCGGATTTAACACCACATTATGATGCTTCTGGCTTTTATGAAAAGTTTGGTTTCAAATTTGTCAACTCCGAAGAATCCTTACCACCTTCGACTCCCTACCGAACGATGTATCTCGATCTCAAACCTCTAATCGATTTGTTGGACAGCTCTGATTAGAATAAAATTAGACCAGATTAACTATACATAGACTGATTTGTAGGACTGAGTTACACAGAACAAGCTATTGTCAAACTGAAGACTCGCCCTATTAGCGATCGAGATCTGAGATCGATCGATCCTAGACAAGAATTTGGTACTTTGAGTTGTCGATCGATCTCAAAGTATTGCAGTAGGTAAATCGAGTAGACTAAAAGAGTAGATTATTGAATCATGGAGACAATAATATGACATTAGCTGAAGTACTTCCTGGGGCGCGACAACTTTCCGCTGTCGAGAAACTCAAACTAATTCGGATTCTCGCAGAAGACTTAGACACCGCCGAGGACATTTCACCACTAGAGCCATTCAAAACCTACGATCTTCCCACACCCTACGATAGCTTTGGGGCTGGGGCAATTTTAATGGCGAGTCTATCTTCACCTCAACCGTAGATTGTCAATAGAATATGAGATTCAAATATTCAACCACTAATCCAACCCAGAACGAGTTCGATAGTCTGCCCAGAATTCTCTTAGTCTTGAGACGAGGAGATCGCCGAATTGAAGCGATTGGCTTGGTGGATAGTGGGGCTACAGTGAATGTCTTACCTTACGAACTAGGTATTCAACTAGGTGCCGAATGGGACGATAATAAGGCTATTATTCAATTATCAGGCAATCTTGGTAATCAGCCAGCAATGCCTTTAGCTGTAACTGCTGAAATCGAAGCCTTTCCCCCAACCGAATTACTATTCGCCTGGACACACAGCCAAAATGTGCCACTTATTCTCGGTCAAACCAACTTTTTCCTGGAATTTGATGTCTGCTTTTATCGCTCTCGATCGGAGTTTGAAATTAAACTAAAGTCTCGATCCTATCGATTCTCTACCGAAATGCCATGCCAACTAAGTGAAGAGCTATTCCTCATTTAGATTTAATTCAATGTCAAAAAAAGATCGACAATCTGATTTAGTAGATCGTGAGGATCTGAGTTATTATTAGCAGCAATTTGTCTGAGCCTAGTAATATTATCTGAAGATAATCGGAGTGGTGCAAATCGATCGGTAGCTATCACCAAACATCAGAGTTGTGTTACTATAAGATAGATACAACTCTGATGTTGTCTAAGGCTCTGTTGCTGATTCCGATAACCGTGACTTTACCCCCATTTGACGACCTAGGAAATCTGCCATCTGGTATCTACCAAGTAAGTTGGACTGATTTTCACGAAAGGTTCGCTAATAATTCTCACCGACAACAGGTTCTAGTTGGGTTAAAGCAGGCTCTCAGGGAACTGGCGATTGCAGGTTGTCACACTGTTTATATTGGTGGGAGTTTTGTCACCAGCAAAGAGCAACCGAATGATTTTGATGGCTGTTTCGATCCGATGACAGTAGATTTGTATAGTCTAGATCCGGTTTTTGACAGTGCAGCCGCTCAACAAGATCGGTTTGGAGGAGATCTTAAACCCAATCCCAATTTTGTTGGTTTTTTTCAAACAGATAGAGATGGTAATTCTAGAGGAGTTATCGAGATCGATCCTCGCGAAGTATTGCATTCACCATAATTTATACCTGGGAAATGAGCAATGATCCAAAACGAACGTCAATATAAAGTTACTAAAGCTAAATTAAAAGATTTAGAGCAAGAATTATTAGCACTTTTAGAAAATCGAGAATTACCTATGAATACTCATTCTCGCTTGATGAAAATGCAAAGTGCAGCTTTGGAAGATCAAATTCAGGTGATGTACGGAGAGATCGCCGAGTATGAGAATTTAAAAGATGGTAAAGTAAGGATTACGATCGATCGCCTATCTGAATTACCGATCGCATTAATTAAAGCGAGAATTTCAGCCGGAATGACTCAAGGAGAACTAGCAGATACGATCGGGATTAAAGAACAACAAATTCAACGATATGAAGCAAATCATTATCAGGCAGTGGGATTCGATCGATTGTTAGAAATTGCCAAAATTCTGTCGATCGAATTAGTCGATGAAGCAGTACTGCAACTTAGTCGTTAATCCGATCGTAGTTAACAAAAATCATTAGTAGCAATTTTACGGGGATGCTACTTAAACAGCTAAACTGGATGATATTCGGAACGCGATCGACAATCAAGGCGTAGCTACTAAATCATACAAGGTGGTGCATACCGATCGCTCGATTCTCCGAAGGAGACGCTCCGCGATCGGTGCCCGCATCTCCGGTGCAATTGCCCTTAAATATGGCGACAGCGCATTTGAAGGACAACTCACCCTCAACTTCGAGGGAGCCGCCGGACAAAGCTTCGGTGCATTAGGGTCTCTTTTCTTATTTACTGGCAATTGGGATAGTGCTTTTGCCCTATATTTTCTCACTTCATTCTTAACCTCCGTGTAAATACATACGCTCTCACAAGTCCGAGAAAAATATATCTCTGCGGGGAAGTCAAGAATTTTGTACTTTGATTTAGGAATAGATCGATTAAAATAAAACTAGACCAGATTAACTAGACCTAGACTGATTTGTATAACTAAGTTGCTAGAAGAAGCGATCGCACAACTAAAAACTCGTCCCATCAGCGAGCAAGACTCGATTCGATCCTAAATGAGAATTTGATGATTTGAGTTGTGGATCGATCGAATAGCTTACTAAGCTGAATTTTTAGGATTAACTTCAAAATTTAACTGCGATCTGTGAAAGCAAATATCAAACTCGATAAAGAAATTAACCTGTCCCAATAGTAGGGGAATATCCGTCGCCTTCGTCCAAGCAAAAACAAGCTGTACTGGCTCAAATTGACCGACAACAGCCCGAACAACAACTGCACGGGTTCATGCTGCCCTATATTTCCAGCTAAATCTAGCGGGACTTTCTGTTGACTCCAGACAAATCCTAGTTCAAGACCTATTTCATATGGCAATAAGTTAAGCATTGCCCCCGTATCGAGCAATCCTTCTGCCATTACTACCCGATCTCCATTCATCAGGGCAATCGGCAAAAAAGGTCTGAATCCAGCTTCACCCATTTCTGGATTTACAGAAGTGAATGGAAATCTAATCGGCTGAGTCATGTTTGCTGTTGCTGTTTAGACTGTTCCAAAAATTCCAGCATTGCTTGGGCTGCACCAAAAGAATTGTCAGGAGAAGAAACCTCATATGGTACTCCAGGTTGGAGCAAATTAGCTTCTTCTTGTGCTAGACCTGAAACCAGAACTTGGACAGCATAAAGTTTATCCGCACGATTTAAGTCTCGTAACGACTTGAGCAAATTTCCTGACAGCATAAGAATTACTATGACTAATGCAGTGTACTAATTATCATAGCTTTATTCGATTCGATTACAATAAAATTAACCCAGATTAACTATACCTATACTGATTTGTATGACTGAGTTACTGGAACAAGCTATTGCCAAACTGAAGACCCGCCCTATTAGCGAACAAGACTCGCTCTCGATCGACCCTAGACGAAAATTTGATACTTTGAATTGGCGATTATCTCCGGCAGGCTATGCCAACGATCGAATAGCTTAATTATCAGCTTAATCCCCAGAAAGCATGAAGCCGAGCACTCCTAAAGGTTGGTATTCAAACTAAGACTGCTATGTACCTACAGCGACTTGAGAATTTAAAGATCGATCGCACACAGATCCCCGACTGCTCTGAGCAGTCGGGGATCTGTGATGGCTGAAACAAATTCTTGCATGTCCACGATCGAGAGGTTGAATTGTAAAGAAATGCAAATATAATTAAATTTGGTAGAGTATTGATTAGAACGTCGATCGTATAGGGGTAGTAGGAATAAATGCGTGTAGCCATTGCAGGAGCAGGTTTAGCCGGACTAGCTTGTGCTAAATATTTGTCAGATGCCGGACATACCCCCATCTTGTTTGAGAGTCGGGATGTATTGGGTGGTTTAGTTGCGGCTTGGAAGGATGAGGATGGCGACTGGTACGAAACTGGACTCCATGCTTTCTTTGGGGCTTATCCAAACATGCTCCAGTTGATGAAGGAGCTGGGAATTGAAGACCACTTGCAATGGAAAGAACACGCTCTGATCTTCAATCAGCCAGAGAAGCCAGGTAAGTACTCATACTTCAGCGTGCCGGACATCCCAGCACCTTTTAACGTCATTGTTTCGATCCTGAAAAATAATGACATGCTGACTTGGGAGCAAAAAATCAAGTTTGCCCTCGGCTTGTGGCCAGCAGTCTTGCGAGGACGCAAGTATGTCGAAGACATGGACAAGTACAGCTTGCTCGAATGGCTGCGACGTCAGGGAATCGACGATCGAGTTAATTCGGATATCTTTGTGGCGGCATCCAAAGCTTTAACTTTTATCAATCCTGAAGATGTATCGGCAACGATTCCATTGACTGCGATCAACAAGTTCCTCAAGGAACGCTATGGCTCCAAAATCGCCTTTCTAGATGGGTCGCCGACCGAACGATTGTGTCAGCCTATTGTGGAGCATTTTGAAGCCCGTGGCGGCGAGATTCGGATGGAGAAGCCACTCAAACAAATCGTACTGAATGATGATGGGACGGTCAAGCATTTTGTGATGCGGGGAATTAATGGTCAGTCGGATGAAATCGTCGTGGCTGATGCCTATGTGTCGGCAATGCCTGTCGATGTCATCAAGATCCTCATGCCCGAACCGTGGCGGAAGATTGATTTCTTTGAGAAAATGCAGGAATTGGAAGGTGTGCCAGTGATTAACCTGCACCTTTGGTTCGATCGCAAGTTGACTGATATCGATCATCTGCTATTTTCGCGATCGGATATTCTGAGTGTCTATGCTGATATGAGCGTAGCTTGCAAGGAGTATGAAGACCCAGATCGATCGATGCTAGAACTGATTATCGCTCCAGCCAAAGATTGGATCGACAAATCCGACGAAGAGATCGTAGCGGCGACCATGACCGAACTAGAACGCTTGTTCCCACAGCATTTGACTGGCGATAGTCCTGCTAAATTACGTAAATCTAAAGTAGTCAAGACACCTCGATCGGTTTATACTGCATCTCCAGGGCGACAAGATTGCCGACCGAGCCAATCTACGCCGATTTCCAATTTCTTTCTTGCTGGTAGCTACACGATGCAAGAGTATCTTGGGAGTATGGAAGGTGCGGTACTTTCTGGTAAGCTTGCAGCACAGGAGATCGCCAATTATCAGCCCACAGTCGCAAAATCACTAGCTACTGCGGTTTAGGGCAGAGGGGATCGGGGATTGGGGATAGACCAATTAGTGACTAGCGATCGCAGATCGCCTCATCACATTGGGATAGCCTTGAATTATTAGCGATCCCACCCCTAATCCCTGACACCCAAGCCCTAACACCTAACTAATCTCTATCCCCTAGTCCCTAGTCTCTGCAAATGCTGCAACTGGAAAAGTCCCTACAGATCGTGACAATGCCAACATCAACTGAGGAATCGTATGAACTCTGTCGTCAAATAACTGCTGAATACGGCAAAACCTTTTATTTGGCAACACTATTGATGTCAGTCCCCAAGCGACGGGCGATTTGGGCAATTTATGCCTGGTGTCGGAATACCGATGAATTGGTGGATGGGGCGGATGCAGATGAGACTACTCCAGCTACACTCGATCGCTGGGAAGCGCAGTTGGAAGGGATGTTCAGGGGTATTCCGACAGATAGTTATGATGTAGCATTGGTCGATACGATCGCCAGATTTCCCGATTTGGAGATTCAACCTTTTCGCGATATGGTGACTGGACAGCGGATGGATCTGCGGAAAAATCGCTATGACAGCTTTGAGGAATTGTCGCTCTACTGTTATCGAGTCGCTGGTACGGTGGGAATAATGTCTAATGCGATCGTGGGGATCGATGAAAGTCAATTTACCGCCCCCTGGAATTGTCAGAACATCGAGATTCCGCTAGAACAAGCTGTGGCTTTAGGAATTGGTAAACAGTTGACTAATATTCTTAGGGATGTGGGCGAGGATGCCGAGCGGGGAAGGATTTATTTACCTTTGGATGAGTTGGCACTATTCAACTATACCGAGCAAGACTTGATGAATCAGGTTGTCAATGACAATTGGCGAGCCTTGATGAAGTTTCAGATCCAACGCGCTCGGAAATACTATCAGCAAGCTGAAAGTGGGATTAGTCGTCTCAGTCCTGACGTACGTTGGCCAGTGTGGGCAGCTTTATTACTATACCAACAGATTTTAGACTCGATCGAGCGTAATGATTATGATGTGTTTACTCGCCGCGCTTATGTAAGTACACCCAGAAAGTTATGGTGTTTACCTGGCTCCTTCATCCGCGCGCAGGTGAAATAAGGGGATATTTTTGGCACTTTAGTTCGATCGTTGTTGTCAGTAATAGTGTCCTCGTTTTTATTCACATCTGCAACTATAAGTATTGCTCTTAATTGCTTGCAGTATATTATGGTGGCTGTTATCAGCGATCGCCAATTTTAACTGAGAGTACACCCTGTCTGCTCTTAAATATTTGCCCGCGCGATCGATACCATACCAAAATTGCACCTAACCATAGTTATTTACGTGAGTATTTTATTCAATGCAAATCCCGATTAAAAAGTCCGATTTCGTACTAACTCCGTATATGAAGAGTAACGATATTTGGGCAACTTATCAGGTTCTGAATACTGTTGTTCCTTATATCTTACTCTGGGTTTTAGCTGTAAAGGTTGCTCCAATTTCGATTTGGCTTTTACCGCCAATTATAGTTTTAATGGCACTGTTTTCAGTGCGATGTTTTTCGTTAATGCACGATTGTGGGCATTATTCGCTCTTTAACTCCAAAAAAGTCAATAGATGTGTGGGTTTTGTGCTTGGTGTTATCAATGCCATTCCCCCTTACGCATGGGCGAGAGATCATGCCTATCACCACAAAACTAATGGAGATTGGGAGCGGTATCGCGGTGTTGCCGACTTTATTTCTACTGATGAGTTTTCCAAATTAAGTTTAGCCGATCGACAGTTTTATGAATTGCTACGACATCCATTGATGGCGATTCCTGGAGGTTTTTTCTACTTAGCAATTCAGCCTAGGCTGACATTAGTTCTCGGTATTTACGATCTGATAAAGGAGCTATTTACTTGTATAAAGCAAGATGCTGGATCGGGTTTATCAAAAATCGTTGCTAATCATCAGTCAAAACATTGGCAGACAGCGGCTGAGTTCTGGGATTTGCTACTTAACAATATTTGTGTGCTGGGCGGGTCGATCGTCCTTTGCCATTTCTTAGGGGCAGGTTTCTTCGTGAGTGTTTACTCGCTCGTGTTGACTCTGGCTGCGGTAATCTTCATCTATCTGTTCTTTGTCCAGCATATTTTTGAAGGTACTTATGCTCACAAAACAGCGGATTGGGACTATCTATTAGGCGCGATCGAGGGTAGCAGTTATTTAGAGTTACCAACAATTTTCAAGTGGTTTACCGCAGACATTGGCTATCACAATATTCATCATCTGTCAGAACGAATCCCTAACTACCATCTCGAAGCTTGTCACAACGAAAACATTCACTTGCTCTCGAACGTAAAAACCCTGCGGATCGCTGACATGCTCGACTGTGCCAAATTTATTCTGTGGGATGCGGCTACCGATCGATTGGTATCTGTAGCATCATTTCATCAAGCAGCGATCAACACAGAAAAAGAATATCAACTTCAACCGATCGCTGTAGAGATAAAGTAATTACGATGAAGATCGGGATATTTTTTATCTCTCAATTACCAAAAATTTTGAGGCTCGATCTCGATGAATTTATTTCTGCTCGCGCTGGCAATTCCACTGGCAATCCTGACGGTCGGGATCGCGCTGTATCTGGCTACTGCTCGTCCTTATCAGTCTTCAGATTCTGTTGCTACTTCCTATGATGAATGGACAGAGGATGGGATTTTAGAGTTTTACTGGGGCGAACATATTCACTTGGGTTATTATGGTTCGCCGCCACAACAGCGAGATTTCTTGACAGCTAAAGCTGATTTTGTCCATGAGATGATGCGCTGGGGTGGTTTAGACGGTTTACCTGCTGGGACTACGGTGCTAGATGTGGGTTGTGGGATTGGCGGTAGCAGCCGGATTCTAGGACGAGATTATGGGTTTGCAGTTACGGGGATCACGATCAGTCCTGGGCAAGTACAACGCGCCCAACAGCTTACACCACCAGAACTAAATGTGCGGTTTCAAGTCGATGATGCGATGGCATTATCATTTCCCGACGCGAGTTTTGATGTGGTGTGGTCGATCGAGGCTGGCCCCCACATGCCTGACAAAGCAGTTTTTGCTAGAGAGTTGATGCGGGTACTCAAGCCAGGTGGTGTGCTGGTTGTCGCTGACTGGAATCAGCGGGACGATCGTCAAATTCCGCTAAATTATTGGGAAAAACCCGTAATGCAGCAACTCTTGGATCAATGGTCACATCCGGCTTTTTCGAGTATCGAAGGCTTTTCCGAGCTGTTGGCAGCAACAGGCTTTGTCGAGGGCAATGTAACTACCGCCGACTGGACGGAACAAACTCTGCCTTCATGGTTGGATTCGATCTGGCAAGGGATCGTTCGTCCTCAGGGTTTGGTAAGTTTTGGTGGGGCGGGATTTATTAAGTCTTTGCGCGAAGTCCCAACGATTTTATTGATGCGGTTGGCTTTTGGGGCTGGATTATGCCGATTTGGGATGTTTCGGGCACGCAGATCTCAGACTGGGACACAGGAATCTCCGGCTTCGGAGCAATTAACAGCAGGAAGTCGGGCGGTGTGAGGTTAAAAGCCAGATCCCCGACTTCTTAAAGAAGTCGGGGATCTGTCCGCAGCGATCGCCCACACATCAACCGCGATCGAGCGCAGGGAGTGTCAAAACCCATCAACCAGAGGTCGGATTGCCGCTCTTAATCCTAAAGAAACTCTTTAGAAATAAAAACTTTGACGCATTGTTATTGGCTAACCTACCAATCGAGTTGTTAAATTGTAGAGAGTTGTTAAAAAACTTATAGATTTCGGTCGGTTCGCGGTGAGTAAGACTCACTTAACATTGTCTATGACTTCGCTCCAAGATCGTAATAATTTAGTCGCTACTAACAACTCTATTGAATCTGGTGCCGAACTGCGACCGATGGATCGATCGGACAGTGCGACTCGGATCTGGCTCTACTCTGGCATCTTCTGGATGTCAGTAACGATGTTAATCGGTCTGATCGAAGCAGTCAAACTGTTTTATCCAGAATTCTTGCAGGGGATCCCGATGCTGGCATACGGTCGCCTTCGTCCCGTACACATCAATATCGGTCTATTTGGCTTCATGAGTATGGGTTATCTGGGAGCGACCTTTTATATGGTGCCTCGGCTGACCCAAACACCTCTGTTTTCAGAACGCTTGGGGTCGCTCACAGCATGGGTCTGGAACTTCAATTTGGTGGGTGGCTGTCTGGGAATTTTGATGGGCTACAGCAAGGGGAAAGAATATACTGAGATTCCCTTTCCCTTTGATATGATTATCGGGCTATTGGTGATTGCGATCGCCGGAAACCTATTTTCTACCATTACAATGCGGCGGGAACAGCGGGTATATGTATCACTATGGTATATTCTGCTAGCGATTATTCCCTTCCCGATCTACTACACCTTGGGCAATGCCTCGAAGTTTAGCGGGATTGAAGACGCCATCATTAATTGGTTCTATAGCCATAACCTGTTTGGGATTTGGCTGACCACTCTGGGTCTAGCAACGCTGTATTACATCGTACCCAAGCAAGTCAACAAGCCGCTGTACAGCCATATCGTCTCCTTTGTGGGGTTCTGGTCATTGGCAGCATTTTATCCGTGGAATGGCGGACATCATGTGATCTGGGGGCCTGTGCCGATGTGGGTGATGACGGCTTCAGTGACAGCCTCGATCGCGATGTTTGTGCCGACATTTGCCACGATGGTCAACTTTGGTGGTACAGCTTGGGGCACATGGGCGATTATGCAGCGAGATATCGGTTATCGATTTAGTTTGATGGCTTATGCTTGCTATGTGGGCGCGTCGTTGTGGGGGACTGGTTTAGCGGTGATGTCACTAAATGCCAAACTGCATTTTACCAATATGACGATCGCTCATGTCCATTTAGGATTTCTGGGATTTGGCGTACCTGGATTGATTGCCTTTACTTACTTCTATATCGAACGATCGCTCAAGCTCAAATACTCGCGTCCGCTGGCGGAATGGCACTTTTGGTTGACCATGCTAGGGATCGTCGGCTATGTCGTCTCGATGGGAATTAGTGGTTGGGTAGAGGGATCTGCCTGGGAAGCGGGAAATTCGCCCCAAGGTACGATGGTCGATCGCTATCCTTATCACGTTGCGCGGGCGATTAGCGGTCTGATCGTACTGCTAGGACAGTTTCTATTTGTAACTAATGTTGTCAAAACTGTCAACGCTCCGGCTGCTCTGACCGAAACTGCTCCCGATGCTCTTCAAAGCTAGAGCATCACTATCTAAGGTTACATATGAGATACACTCGCGTTTTTCCAATTGTCATCGTTTTATCGATTCTGTTTGGACTTGCCTTCACCGGACTGGTAATTGCGCCAGGATTTGCATCGGATATCGCTCGTGCGCCCACGGTGGGCTTGGTAGCTTATACGGCACCTGAAGCCAGAGGTCGGAAAATATATGCGCGTGAAGGCTGCGTTTACTGCCATTCTCAGCAAGTCCGAAATGTCAAAGCAGATGAAAATATGGTGGCATCATATGGGGTTTCTAAAGCAGGAGACTACTTCTATGACACGCCGCACCTACTCGGTACCGGACGCCAAGGGCCAGATCTTTCCAATGAAGGGCGGATCTGGCGACGAGATATCGGGCAACCTGCTAGAGATTATCTGATCGCACATTTCATCAATCCCCGTCAGTACAATCCCAGTTCGATCATGCCCTCCTTTGACTATCTCTCAGAGCAGGAATTATCCGATTTGACGGACTATATTCAATCTTTGGGAGCATGGAAAGATAATGTCCCAGCGGAGGTAGCATCATGATTGGAATATGGCTGGCGATGACTCAGGCCCATCCAGAGCAAGCCCACATGGGCAGTTGGCTGGGAATTGGTGACGGCACATTAATTATGTGGTCGTTGGTGTGGGTGCTACTACCGATCGGTTTTCTGGCGGTACTGTCGTTGATTTGGGCGACCAAAAACGGTCAGTTTCGCGATGCTCAAGAAATTGCTGAACGTCAGTTAAAAATTGAAGATTGAGTCATGCTTGAGAGGCTGTTTTCCCCTTGCACTAAATTAGTTCTAGTTCAGCACCGCTGGAATTTCCAGCCCGAATATAGGTTAAATTGAGGATGAGAATGTTATGAAAGTCTTAATTGCAGCCGATATTTCGCCTACCGCCGTTCAAATTTGCGAGTTTCTCGAAAACTATTTGAAGCCTTTGGCAGATGAGGTTCCAGAGGTAACTGTCCTACATGTTTATGAGCCGGAACTAGATTACTCTGAAGATGCGCCAACTCAAAATTGGCAAGCGGTGCCCAAGAGCGAACATGAGTTGCGCCATATTTTTCAACCGTTGGCAGCAACCTGTAATTTGCAATATGTGGTAGTGAATGAGGCTCTAGGCGATAGTATTCTCAAACATGCTGCAACAGTCGATCTAGTCGTGATGGGACGGCGACGACGGGGGCAAATGCTAGAGATGGTGACGGGAAGTTTGAGTCAATACGTGCTACATCGCGCACCTTGCCCAGTGCTAATCGTCCCCGAACCTACTGCGCGTCAGCTAGCCCATAAGATCCTCGATCGCGAATCTTCGCAGCCGATTATCATGTCCACGGAGTCATTAGCACGGCTGAAGGTACTGATTGGGGTAGCTCAAGCCGATGGCGGTATCGATCCGCAAGAACGGCTCTGGCTGGAATCCAATGTCCGACAACGGCATTTTCCAGAGGAGCTAGTTTGGGAAACGCTACTAGCAGAATCGATCGATCTAACTCATGAGCTAGCGAAAATTTCCGATCCAGCCGAGCAAGAATTGACCTATTACGCTGCCTATTTGTTAGCGAATGTCGATGGTAACTATCACGACGAGGAACGAAGATCGATCGATCTCATCGCTGCGGCGTTTAACTTGACATTAACAAAAGTCGAGCAGTTACAAGGCTTGGTCGATCGCATCTCTAGCTTCCAGTATGGCGATAAAGTGCAACCGATCCTCGATCCGCAACAAAGATTGCTGGCGATCGAGCAAAAAATCCTCCGCTATGCGATGGCTACTGCCGTCTTAGGGGCAGATCCATCCCCACTATTAAGCTCCTACACACAGTCGGCGGCATTAGGGCTACAAATGATTCTAATTGCCGAAATTGCGGATATTTGGGGCGAGAGTGAATTTTCAGTCAAGCCATTTTTTGAGGAAATGGTTGGGAGCTTGGGGCTAGTCAGTGCTTGGTTGATGGCGTTAGACATGGCGAAGCTGGTGCCCAATGTGGGCGCGAGTCTGGGAGCCGTGGATGCGTTTACAGCGACTTGGGCGATGGGACAGACGACTGCTGCTTACTTTGAGGCTGCTTATTCTGAGCCAAAGGTAGCTCTAGCAGCGGCATCCCTCCGGCAATTATTCAAGCAAAATCGGAAGTCCGCTGAAACTATTTACGATCTCAACGAACTAGCAGTAGGCGAACACAAGCGCGAACATGCGGCCCAAATCAAGTTACTCACCGAGGGTTTGAGAACGGGGAAACTCACCGCCCAAGTCTACCAGAATCGTCTCCAACAGCTTCTCTTAACTGAAAAGCATCCCCAGCTCAGTATGTTGTAAAGAGGATGGTTTAAGGTCAGTGTCTCCTGACGGCGAGACGGAGCCTAGAGACTGAAGTCTCCGCTCATGATGCAAAGTCCGCCTACGCGGACTAGTTTATACAGTCCGGGTAGGCAGGCTTTTGCCGCTCGCGGCAACAACCGGACTTTGTGACGTTAGCCCCGATTTCAATTGGAGGCGGCTGGAACAGAGCAAATATCCTTAAATCGTTGGCGTAGCTTCTCCGTCAAGAGATGCCGACGTTAATTAGTCCGCATAGGCGGACTAATTGGGGCTTGCTGAAGATCTCAGCAAGCCAATCACTGCAAGGGTTTTGAGCCTTTTTTCAGAAATCAAGTGCAAGGTTTTGACGTTGAAAGGCTCAGAACCCTTGCACTCGATCGCTTGAATCTGGCGATCGAGTGAGAATATTTGCAACAAAACCATTTTTTAGCAAGGAGTTCAGGCTTTAGAACAGCATCAGGGACTAATTCAGCAAGCCCTATTTAAGCTCTGCATTACCCCGTAAATAATTCACAAGCAATATATACAGAGGTAAACTGAACTGATTCTAATAACTTTGCCCAACCCCAATCATCGATCTGTTCTACACATTCCTGGTACTTAGGATCGTTTACAGAAATTAAAGCTGTCAACATCTCGATCGCGATTTGACTTAATATTTGGGCGATCGCATTAGCTCCTACCAGATCGCCCCCTTTGACTAATTTACTCTTCTTGGCTACTACTTGACAAGCCTCTCTAATCGCCTGTGCAGCAGCTTGTTTTTTGCTAATGTCATTGCTAGACAATTGGGGAAAATAATGCTCGATCGAGTCCCATTCTGGTCGGAGATTGCGAATTAATAACTCAACCGTATGCAAATATATACCCAGATCGATAATTAGATCGGTAGCTTTTGCCTGTCTAGCCAAAAATAGTCCGCCAGCTAATACCAATTGCGGACAACTATAGTTGAAAGCATCACCGACTTTTCCCCATTTTTGATATAAATCTGCTGTACTGAGTTGCTGGTAATTGGGATTTACTTGGAGTGACAAACTAACTGGAAAATAACTAGCGATTAGCTCGATATCTAACTGCTCGGTAAGAATTTGGGTACGGTTACAGTGATATTGAGTAGATATATTTAGCTTTTGATTGGCAAGTTTTTCAAGGATCTTTTCACCATAAGTAGAGGGTTCGATGCCGATACTCAGATCTGTTAATGGTTTCTCCTCGACTGCTAGCCTTTGATACAATTCGCCGAACTGATTTCCGCCTTGGGTGAGTGCAATTAGGGGAATAGAATAGTTATGTTTATCATCATCAGGTAACGAAAATTCATCGCCCCACATCGTAAATAATAAAGGTGGACTCCAGTACTCATTTTGTAGCTCTCTAGCGATCGATCTGATCGCCATCGGACACCATGCACTCTCACCCAAATGACTGGCTACATCCTCAATCTTTACATCCCAACAATAAGCTAGCAACTCATCAGCTACTCCAAATGGATAAGGTAATCCCGCCATCTGTCTAATTTGGGTATTGACATCAATGTATAAATCTCGTTTGGGTAAAGCTTTTTTCATGCCACGATCCTGAATGGCGATCAGATCGAGCAATTCTTTCCGCTGCTGAGATTTGAAAAACCACAAGGGATATAATGAACCAATTGCAGTTGTCACAATTTGGATATATCGATCGCTATCGAGGTAGATAATCCGCTGAATCAATGACTCTCGATCGGCTCCTGTCATCGATACTTGTGGCGGTTGGATTCCTACCCAGAGATCTTTTAGCTGTGCCAGATTAGTTTGACTGCTGAAGTTTTCCCAGCCACCATTGAGCGCGACTAATTGAATGGCATAGTCCCCCCATTGTTCGAGATAGCGATCGTATTTACTATCCTTTTTACCGCGCCTAGCTTCAGGTTCGAGCGTTTTGTGTCGATCGATCGCCAGATCCAATAGTTTATTCAACCGCTGTAATAAGTTATTCGGCGCATCCAACCCATAAAAACTCCGACACTGATAAATCGAATTGAGCGGACTTTCACCTTTTTCTACGGATTTCCCACAAAACCAGATCTCCCAAGCTTTCTTACTAATTCCCACTACTGGCTCACGATCTATTTCACCAGTCGGTTTGGCAAACAAGCTACTCAACTGGAGATCGGCTACCAATTGTTTGACGGGATAGCGATGCTCCGTCCCCCCGATTTCTCGCAATTGTGCAAGTACTACCATCCATCGCAGGTGATCTGCCAATAATTTTGGCACTTGCATAGACTGGTTTTTGTTGGTAGTTGTCGTCATGGGGATAGGAAGTCAGGGAGGGGAGTAATGGGATAAAATGCGATCTATTAATTTAAGTACAGATAGCTGTGATGACTGGAGAGCTGCATGTTTTTGTCTACGGTACGCTCAAACCTGGGGCAGCTAATTTCGACCGCTATTGTGGCAATAAAGTCGTTAATAGCCACCGTGCCTATATTTATGGAGAAAATTGTACGATCTACCTTTGTTCGGCTATCCAGGGGCAATTCATGGCATTAGAAAAGTGTATGGATTTGTGATGTCATTTAATGACATCACAATCTTGCAGAAATTGGATGAACTCGAAGACTACGATCCTCAACGGCAGCCAGTAGAGAACGATTATACCCGTGAATTAGTCATCACATATCCACTTACCGGAAATTCTCGTATCCTTGCTTGGGCGTATTTGATGACTCCCGATCGAATTCAACGATCGGGTGGTATTTTCCTCCCTAACGGCTGGTGGTAAAGCCAGCTCCTCAATCCCTCTAATTACTCCCAAACCATCCACCATTCACCATTCACCATTCACCATTCACTGTCTTGAAAAGGTGCTCTACTTGGGGAAACCCCAAGAACGCACTTTTCGCCATCCACCATCCACCATCCACCATTAACTCAATTGTCGATCGGTCAGTTACACTATAAGAGCATAGAACTGTATTCGGAGTAAATATGATTCAACGTCGTTCGCATTCTCACTTTGACTCGATTCAGATTGCTTATCGAGCTGAGGAACTGATTGGCGCAGCTTCTAATCGCTACAAAATTACTGTTCAAGTGGCAAACCGTGCGAAAAAACGCCACCGCTATGAATCCGATAATATTGACGATCCTTCGATCAAGCCCGTAATGCGTGCCATTATCGAGATGTCTGACGAGCTAACTCAGCCAGAGATTTTGGGAGATTAGAGCCAGAGAGTAGGAGCGATAATTGCTTCTACTCTTTTTTGTATTATAATACTTGCATTAATGTCGCTTTTGGCGCGGACAATCTGTCGGTAAGTTTTCACACCAAATCTATGCAAAAAGTCTTGAAATCGGGCATTGGGTGGCGAATCGGTTGGAATCCAGTAAGTAAGTATCAAGGATTAGTTGGTAGTGACGATTGGGCGTTTGAATTGGCGGCTCAGGAGCTAGAAGATTTTTGTCGGTTGCTAGGGCAATTAGTGGATAATATGCGATCGATCCAGGCAGAATTGATGGATGAAGAGAGTATTACCTGTGAAGCAGAAAGCGAACTAGTGTGGATGCAGGTAGAGGGACTACCCACCCAGTACAGCTTGAGACTAATTTTAAATACCGGACGTAGTTGTGAGGGCAATTGGGCTGCTGATGTAGTTCCTGAATTAATTGTTGCTACCCAGAGCGTCGAGTTTTTTTGATTTAGGTGGCTGCGATTTTCAATTAATCAAAGCTTAAACAATCGTTAACCTAATTATAATCAATCAGTGAGTAAGGTTGCGTTAAGATGCTTCTGATATCAAAAAAAGTTAAGAATACGCCTAACAGCTATCGTCGGAACTTGTGACTTTGAAATCAGTCAATCGTAACTGCTCTAAATAAATCTGACAGCTTCAACTATGCAATTCACTAATTTCGGTCGGCTTACTACTCTTGCGGCAGTAGCAGTATCAGTTTTAGGCACTCAACTAGCAGCTATGGCTGATGTAACTCTCAGTGGTGCAGGAGCTACTTTTCCCCAAGCTTTGTATGAGAGATATGCGCGGGAAATTCGGAAAGCTCATCCAGATATAAAAATGAACTATCAAGGAGTTGGTAGTGGTGGTGGTATCAAACAAACGATCGCTGGTACGGTAGATTTTGGGGCAAGTGATTCTGCCATGACCGACGCAGAAATGGCGCAGGTAAAAGGTGGCGTATTGTTGATCCCGACTGCTGGCGGTGCGGTATCTGTCGCTTACAACCTACCAGGTGTCAAGGGTCTCAAGCTTTCCAATAAAGCCTTGAGCGGAATTTTCCTGGGCAAAATCACCACCTGGAATGACCCAGCGATCGTTCAAGACAACAAAGGTCTAAACCTACCAAGTACCGCAATCAAGCCTGTTGTCAGAGCTGATGGTAGTGGTACTGCTTTCATCTTTACCAATCATGTCAGCGCGATCAGTCCTGAGTTCAAAGGGGCAGTTGGTGCAAGCAGAGACCCAAAATGGTCGTCAGGCTTTTTGAAAGGTAAAGGTAATCCTGGTGTTGCTGCTACGGTAAAACAAACTCCAGGCGGAATTGGTTTCATGGAGTATGATTTTGCGCTCAAAAACGGACTCAGCTCGGTAGCAGTTCAAAACGGTAGCGGCAAATATGTAGCTCCGTCCCTCAAAGCTGCCAATCAAGCTCTGTCTGACATTGAGTTTCCAGCGAACTTCCGCGCATTTGACATCAACTCCAAACAAGGATATCCGATCGTGGGTATGACTTGGTTATTGATTCCCAAAGTTCAAAAAACGCCTGCTAAAGCTCAAGCAGTCAAAACCATGGTGAAGTGGATACTCACCAGCGGGCAGCAGTTCAACGACGATCTCAGCTTCACTTCGGTTCCTAGTGCTGTTGCCCAGCGCGCGATCTCAGTTGTTGAATCCAGTGTGAAATAATCTAAATTTAACAATGTCGTCTCCTCAAAACTTATTTGTACCTACGCCTACCAAAGATAGTTTGGATAGGCGTAATAACTCTCCCAAAAACGATCTAGCCGATCGATTATTTCGCTATCTGATGTATGCAGCCAGCGGCTTATCGGTGGCTATTTTCTTTTTGATGGTCTGGAAGATTGTCGAACGTGCTCTGCCTGCGATTCAGCAGTTTGGCTTGGGATTTCTGTTCGGTCAGGAATGGAATGTTACAGATAGTAAATTTGGTGCCTTACCACTGATTTACGGCACGATCGGTAGTAGTATCATCGCGCTAGTTATTGCTGTGCCGATCGGCTTGGCGGTAGCTATCATCACTAGTGAGGATTTATTGCCGCAACGGTTACGAACGGTTATCGCCTTCACGATCGAATTAATTGCGGCTATTCCTAGTGTGATTTTTGGATTGTGGGGATTTTACTCCTTCATCCCCCTACTACTACCCGTGCAACAATTTTTGCACGCCAACTTCGGCTTTATTCCCTTATTTGGTAAACAACCAACCGGATCTGGACTGATGACAGCCGGACTCTTGTTAGGAATCATGATTCTGCCAACGATGGCGGCTGTGAGTCGGGAAGTCTTATTAGTTGTTCCTGGTTATCTCCGCACAGGCTCGATGGCACTGGGATCTACTCGCTGGGAGACAATCTTTAGAGTCATTTTACCGACAGCTTTTTCAGGTATTCTCGGCGCGGTGATGTTGTCATTGGGACGCGCTCTCGGTGAGACGATGGCAGTGACAATGGTGATTGGTAATACCGAAAATATTAGTGCTTCAATCTTTGAGCCAGCAAACTCGATTCCCGCCATCTTGGCGACGAAATTTGCCGAAGCTGATGGTCTCCATACTGCTGCACTCACTTATTTAGTACTGATTCTATTTGTTATCACTCTCAGTGTCAATATTGGCGCGATCGGATTGGTGAGATTGTTAGAACGTGGGGGAAAATCTTAATATGAAACAGTCATCGGTAGCGAGTAAATTAATAACGCCCTTGTCCCCCCAGCGCACCTTCTTCGATCGGGGCATGACCGTCTTTGCTTTTGGATTGACGCTCGTTGGTATACTACCACTGATTTCAGTGTTGTGGAATATCCTGGTCAAAGGATTTCCCGGATTGACAGTAGCAATGTTTACTAAAGAAATTATTGATGATGGTTTTGCTAACGCAATTGTCGGTACATTGACGATGGTAGCGATCGCCTCTTTGTTGAGTATTCCGCTCGGTATTGCTACTGGGATCTATCTAGCAGAATACGAACCTAATAGTAAAATCAATCGTAATATTAGATTCTTGGTCACAATTCTCACAGGTGTCCCGTCGATTGTGGTGGGGATTTTTACCTATGACGTAATTGTCTTAACTACCAAGGAATTAGATAGCCCGTTTTTCTTTGGCAATAAACTATTTGATTTCAATTTTAGTTACAGTGCGCTGGCTGGTGGGATGAGTTTGGCAATCATCATGCTGCCAATTATTGCGCTGACGACAGAGGAAGTACTAAAGCTGGTACCTAATACTTATCGGTTTGCTTCATCTGGACTGGGTGGAAGTCGATTTCAAACCATTACCCGCATCATTTTACCGACGGCACTACCAGCGATCTCCACAGGGGTCTTGTTGGCGATCGCGCGCGCGAGTGGCGAGACAGCTCCGCTACTATTTACGGCTCTCAACGCTCAGTACTGGGCAGAAAATCTGTTGAGTCCTACCGCTTCGCTACCCGTCCTTATTTTCAACTTATACAACGATCCAGACCCAGTTAAAAATCAGTTGGTCTGGACTGCATCTCTATTTTTACTAGGAATAGTTTTAGCAATCAACTTACCTACCCGACTATTGTCTAATCGAGGGAGATAGCCCAGGTAGCCGTCATCGATTGTATTCTTAAAGCTAAATTTTTGACGATCGAAACACTGCGACTCACATGTCATCGACTGTATTATTCTTAAAGGTGAATTTTTTATGCTCGAAACACAGCAACCAACAAAAGAACTCGAAACAGCAATTCAAGTCAACAACTTGAGCTTTTTCTACGGTACGACCAGAGCAATAGAAAGTGTCAACATGACGATCTTAAAAAATCATGTGACGGCAATCATCGGCCCATCTGGTTGTGGCAAATCTACTTTTATTAAAGCACTCAATCGGATTGGTGAACTAGAGGGTAAAATCAAAACCGAAGGACAAGTTGAGCTATATGGACAAGATATCTATCACCCCCAAGTTAATCTCAATCAATTGAGACGACAGGTAGGAATGGTATTCCAAAAGCCCAATCCTTTCCCGATGAGCATCTATGAAAATGTTGCCTACGGGGTCAAAATTGGCGAGGAGAAGGTGCAGCGATCGGAACTTGACAATATTGTCGAATCTGCTTTGCAGGGCGCAGCAATCTGGAATGAAGTCAAAGACAAATTACATAAATCAGCACTAGGACTATCGGGGGGACAACAGCAAAGAATTTGTATCGCTCGCGCTCTGGCTGTGAAACCGAAAGTTCTGCTGATGGATGAACCTTGTTCGGCACTAGATCCGATCGCAACCATCAAAATCGAAGAACTGATCCATAGTTTACGCAACGATCTAACGATCGCGATCGTTACTCACAACATGCAGCAAGCGGCACGGGTGTCTGACTATACTGCCTTTTTTAGTACCGATGAAAGTCGGATCGGGCGGATGGTAGAATTTGGCGAAACCAAGCAGATTTTCTCATTCCCAGTCGATAAGCGTACCAATGATTATGTATCGGGTCGGTTCGGCTAATCATCATCCATTCCAAGATGTTAAACTAAATCCCCGACTTCCACGAGAAGTTGGGGATTTAGTGTCATGGGCATCTAAAATTTAAGTAATAGTTTTAAATAGATTGGGGCTGCTGATGTTAATAGGTCAATGGTTGGGATTATTCGCTCTAGTAGTGTCGCTATGTATACTCTGGCAAATTCGTCAAGTACTATTGATAGTTTTTGCAGCGATAGTTTTTGCCACAGCCCTAAATAAGCTAGCCCGAAAAATTCAGTATCAGTTTAAGCAGTCACGGACAATCGGCATACTTGCAGCGATCGGGATATTTAGTACGATTTTAGTTGGCTTTTTTATTCTGATCGTACCGCCATTTATTACTCAGTTCCAAGAATTAACGGCGACAAAGTTTCCCGCAATTATTCAGTCTGCCGATCGATGGCGGACTAGTATTCAGTCTTATATTCCAGCTCCACTACTTCCTTACTTACCAAACCTAGAAGATCTCGATCGACAGATTCAGCCACTGTTAAAGTCGATGGCGGGACAATCGCTGACATTATTTTCTAGTTCTTTAGCAGTAATTCTCAATCTCCTATTTGTAGTAATTCTGACGATTATGCTATTGGCTCAACCCAATGCTTATCGTCAAGTATTTATCTCGCTATTTCCGAGCTTTTATCGACGGCGCGTGGATGGGATTTTAACTGAATGTGATGTCTCGCTGGGTAAGTGGGTCGGAGGTGCTCTCCTGAGCATGGTAGTGGTGGCTGTACTCAGTTTGATTGGTTTATTAGCCTTGGGTATTCCCCTCGCTTTAGCTCAAGCGATCCTGGCGGGGTTACTCAATTTTATTCCCAATGTCGGGCCGACGATGAGTGTAGTGATGCCGATGGCGATCGCATTACTCGATGAACCCTGGAAAGCTGTAGCGATCTTGGTTATTTACCTGCTAATTCAACAATTTGAGAGTAATTTACTGACGCCATATATTATGTCGCAACAAGTATCTTTACTACCAGCACTCACCCTGATCTCTCAAGTATTTTTTACGACATTCTTTGGTTTCTTGGGTTTATTATTGGCACTACCACTAACTGTAGTTGCCAAAATCTGGATTAATGCTGTGTTGATCGAGGATATCCTCGATCGCTGGCAGGAGCGGCGCGGCATCAATCCTAAATCTAGTGGTGGTGAAGAAGTTATCGATCCGTTACCCGATCGAATCGGCGAAACCGAAATAGTCGTTACTAGCAAAGAAAGCTAATACTGCGATAACCCGTGGGTACCCTCAGATCTATGCTTTCACTAGTCTCTATGTATTGGTGCAAGATGTGAGTTAAGTTTGTTGGCGAACGAAAACTCTTTGGACAAGGCTTTGCAGAGTGCTGACAGATCGTATTTACCAATTTTGGCATTGTCCATCCAGTATCGAACACAGCTATTGCGAACAAACAGAGCAGTACGAATCGCTTCATCAATGAGGCGGTATTGCTGTGCGGTTCCAGATAGTTTGAATTCGTAGACTAGCATTATGCTTTATCGGTTTACAACCAATACTGTAGCGTAAAACTAAGAATAAATCAACGAATCGAACAAGGTGATATCATTGGCTTAAAGGCGTTAGGCAACTGGGCGGGTTCCCCGACCAGCAGGCTAAAGCCGCACGCGAAAGTCTTTCATCCCTGCTCTTCAGAGACAGGGCTTTCAGACATCCCGCCCTCTTCTGGTAACAAGTAGATGCCGATGATGACCGCCAGCCAACTTAGCCACCCAGCAATAAATCTCATCCAAAAAGATGTACCCAGAATAGATTGCTGCTGAGTCGGATCTGCGACTAATCGGCGGACTACTACTACATCTAGACCTAGATTTGCTAATGGATTAAATATTGCCACAAAAGCTATTGCATAGTTGAGCAGCCCAAACTGCTGTACGCCTAAATAACGAGCAACCCAAATCCCAACTACTAACCCAAAACCCATCCGCAGAATTCGATCTGCAAACAGCCAACTAATATTAGCTAAAATTTTGTGTAACCCAGTACGACCTTTGAGAAGTGATACTTTTTGAATTACTTTGGAAATAAATATAGCGATCTAGAAGCCAACTATTAGATTAACGATGATGTATTGAGACTAGAGCGATTCTCATCGTCTCAGACACAGCCAATGTGATATGTTTGAGCGGGTGGGAATTTCTACTTATCTCTTCTAGCGTCGATCATCATCCTGACAATATCCGCTATTTTATGTTTTGCTCCCCAGCCGAGCTGTTCGCGGGCTTTTTTTGGCGATCCTCGACTAACCGCAATATCAGTCGGTCTCCGTAGCTCCTTGTCACTAATCACATACTCGCGCCAATCCAAACCTACCAGTCGAAAAGCGATCTCAATAAATTCGGCTAATTTATAACTCTCTCCAGTAGCAATGACATAATCATCAGGCTGCTCTTGTTGAAGCATCAAGTGCATCGCTTCTACATAGTCCTCAGCCCAACCCCAATCCCGCTGAATATCAATATTACCTAGATACAACTTGTCCTGCTTGCCTGCGGCGATTCTACAAGCACTAGAGATGACTTTCTGCGTCACAAATCGCTCTGGTCTTAATGGTGAATCATGATTGAATAAAATCCCCGAACAAGCAAACAAACCATAAGCTTCTCGATAGTTCGCAACTTCCCAAAATGCAGTTGCTTTAGCCACTGCATAGGGACTCCGAGGTGAAAAAGCTGTGGACTCATCAGCCGCCGCACCATTGATATCCCCAAACACCTCACTCGAAGCAGCATTATAAAATCTAATCGGTTCCCCAATAAACCTAATTGCCTCTAAAATATTTAGTGTGCCCACTGCAATACTTTCTAATGTCTCTACTGGTTGCTCGAAAGACAGCCCTACAGATGTTTGACCAGCGAGATTGTAGACTTCATCAGGTCGGGTCTTAAACAATACTTGCAGTACACTCCGAAAATCATTGAGTGCTGTAGATTCTAGCTGAACCCGATCGCGAATCTCCAAATACTCCAAATTCCGAAATGAGGAAATCTGAGCGTCCCGCGAGGTACCGCAGACAGTATACCCTTTACTCAGCAGTAGCTTGGCTAAGTACGCACCGTCTTGTCCTGAAACTCCAAAGATAAGTGCTTTTTTATTCATCCGTCTTGATTGAATGTATTTACATTGGCACCGTTGTGCCTGAGCAGCAAGGTAATCCCGACTGACAACTGTTGATGTGTCACCCGATCGAGCTTGTAATCGGCACAACTGAATTGAAACCGATTTGTCATCAGTATAGTTGGTTTTTAACCAGTCTTTAAATAGTTGACAGTTGACTGGGCGATCGCCTGCTGAATAAGTAGATAAAGTAATATAAAAAATTCAATAGATTTACGCTATTTTACTGAGTTCTGGTATGGTGGTGAAATTAGTAACTGAGGAATAACTGACAAATCGATCCAGATGATTTGGATATCTACAAGCGATTGCCATCACATCTGATGCAGTCCTATTAAAAATAGAGTTACTTTCGGTCAGATAATTCTAGAATTTAGTAGGAACGACTTATGTTTACGCCATTTTGAGTGAACTGAATTAAGATGATTAGCTGATTTAAAGTATAATTTCATCAGCTAGGATTGGGGATAGTGAATCGAACTTAAATCGTCACACTATGCAGTTTCTATAAAATAGCTTTATTAGCAATAATTTAAGATATACTTGGCACGGTCATAATTTGAGGTTAGGGTGTGGGGTGTGGGGTGTCGGGTGTCGGGTGTCGGGTATGGGGACATTATCGATAGATCGTGTTTTTATCAAAAGCGCAAGCTTTGACCGTGCCAAGTATAGCTAATTATTAATTAAACTTAGAGCTAGTTTCAAAAAAAATAGTGTTACTTTAAGTTTAGTGAGCTACATTTCAAAAGACTAAAAGTCCGATCGCAATCCAGTATAAATTTATTAATGTTTTCTTACCTATTACCAGAAATTAAGCTTTCCCTGGAATTCTCTGAGCGCAAGCTGCTACTTAGTCTTGCCGATCTTAGTTTAGTCGCCAGTGGCATTATCGGTGCTCTCTGGTATTGGACTGGTCGAGCTAACCGAGCATTTAATTGGGATCTGGTGAGATCCCAGTCTTTGTGGATCGTGGCAATGGGGATCGGTTGGTTGGTGTGGATGTTTGTCAACGATCTATACGATCTGCGGATTGCCGTGAAGCTCAAACGCACTCTCCAGCGGATTGGATGGGGTTGCGCGATCGTCGGGATCGTTTATCTGATTTATTACTTTGTGACAGCATCAGCACCATTGAGCGAGGAATCGTTTTCGCTGAGGTTTGCACCCGCACTCGCAATCGTGTTTACAAGCATCTTCTTGTCAATATGGAGAACGATTTATGCTGTATTTTTGGGGATGGGACATGCTAGCCAACGCGTGGTGATTGTTGGGGCTGGAGTGACAGGGACGATTCTGGCAGAAGCTTTTGGATACTATCCTCATTATCAAGCGATCGGATTTATTGATGATAATCCACAACTTCATGGTAGGGTGTGTCAGAATATCCCGATTTTGGGCGATCGTCACAATCTGCTCCAGGAAATCGATCGTCATCAGGTGGATGAGATCGTGTTGGCAATTAGCAGTCCGATCGATCGAGAATTGCTCCAGCTCTTGGCAAATTTTCACGAGCGGGGGATTGCGATTACGCCCATGCCTGTACTCTATGAGCAACTAACGGGCAAAGTAGCTGTCGAACATATCGGCAGTCAATGGTACTCCGCTCTTCCGCTCAAAAAGAACCCTTTCGACACATTTAATCGGATCGGTAAACGGTGTTTGGATCTCATTTGTGGAGTGGCGATCGGTTCGATACTTGCAGTGGTATTTCCCTTTGTGGCGATCGCGATTAAACTAGATAGTCCAGGGGCAATTTTTTATAAACAAGAACGCGTCGGACAGTATGGCGCTAAATTCACTGTTTAGAAGTTTCGATCGATGGTGCAAAATGCCGAACGGAATGGGAAAGCCCAATGGGCAGTCAAAGGCGACGCTCGGATTACCAAAGTCGGCAACTTCATCCGCAAAACTCGACTAGATGAGTTGCCTCAAGTATGGAACGTGTTGCGGGGAGAGATGAGTATGGTCGGGCCGCGCCCCGAACGCTATGCTTTTATCAAGGATCTGCAACAGCAAATTCCTTTCTATCGGACTAGACTGGCTGTTAAGCCCGGATTGACTGGATGGGCACAAATTAACTACGGTTATGGCAGCACGATCGAAGATGCTCTAATCAAGCTTCAGTAGGATCTGTACTATCTCAAGCATTGGTCGCCGTGGTTGGATTTCAAAATCTTATTACGGACATTTTCAGTAGTTTTAAAAATGAAAGGGCAGTAATGTTTGTCAAGCATCAGTACGCTACACTTTTAGATATTCCCAGTTCGCTATCATTGCCAAAAGTAATCTTTCTCGATGCCTTTGGGACACTATTTGGCGTACGGGGCAGTGTCGGACATATCTATAGTCAAATAGCTAGTAAATATGGTGTCAATTGCTCACCCGAATTAGTCAATAAATACTTCTATACAGCTTTTAAAAACTCCACTCCCTGTGTTTTTCCTGGTGTGCCCACTTCAGACATCCCCATGTGCGAGTATCAGTGGTGGCGAGACATCAACCGTCAGACTTTTACCGCTATTGGAGCCATCGAGCAGTTTGCCGACTTCGAGCTATTTTTTAAAGAGTTGTATTGGTACTTCACCACTCCAGCCGTGTGGGAAATTTATCCCGACACGATCGCGGCTCTAACGAACTGGCAGCGATCGAACGTACAATTAGGGATATTATCCAACTTTGACTCGCGGCTGCATACCGTGCTCAAAGTCTTGGACTTAGATGGCTACTTTTCGACAGTGACAATCTCTACCGAAGTTAGCGCAGCCAAACCAAATGCCGAAATCTTCACCGCAGCTTTGAACAAATATCAATGTTTGCCTCAATCCGCATGGCACATCGGCGATAGCCTCGAACAAGACTATCTGGGTGCCGATAATGCTGGCTTAACGGCAATCTGGTTGAATCGGCGTTAAGCCACTACCGCCGAGCCGCGTTTTGCTCTAATCTAGAGGGTAATAATATCCTGACCTATAAATTGGAGTCGATCGACGTGAGTAGCGTTACAGTCATTAATGATGCACAGTTTCAGAACGAAGTTTTACAAGCAGACTTACCTGTATTAGTATATCTTTGGGCTGCATGGTGCGGGCCTTGTCGATTAGTTTCGCCCTCGATTGACTGGATTGCTGCCAATTATGGCGATCGAGTCAAGGTTGTCAAGATGGAAATAGATCCCAATCCCGAAACTGTCAAAACTTACAAGGTAGAAGGTGTTCCCGCCATTCGATTATTCAAAGGTAAAGAACTGGTTCATACGTTAGAAGGTGCGATCACTAAAGATAAGTTGACAACGATCCTCGATCGTAATCTCTAATACTTCCTAAATAGTGACAAATTAGTACCGACAAGTCTCATAGTTGATGTAGGGTGTGTTAAGCACAAGCCGCATGAGTACCAATGTTTAATACCAGCGATCTGATTTAGGATTACTATATCCAGAGGGTGGGGTTGAAATTCCCACCCTAATAACCCAACTATCAATTATCAAGTATCAATTATCAATTATCAACTAAATACGAACTCCTAACTGAATTTACATGCGTTTTTCTCAACGGCTCCAACCACTAAAAAGCAATGTATTCGCCGATATGGATCGGGCAAAAGGACGAGCGCGGGCATTGGGACAGGAGATAATCGATCTATCATTGGGTTCGTCAGATTTGCCCACCCCACCGCATGTAATCGAGGCAATTCAGTCAGCTTTAGTCGATCCGAGTACTCACGGTTATTTGCTCTTTAATGGTACGCGGCTGTTTCGCGAAGCTGTGGCGAATTGGTATACCAACAAATACGGGGTAAGCGTAGATCCAGAGACAGAAGTATTGCCACTGATTGGTTCTCAAGAGGGTACAGCACACCTACCCCTAGCCATCTTGGAACCTGGAGATATTGCCCTGCTGATGGATCCTGGTTATCCCTCTCATGCGGGGGGTGTGTATTTGGCAGGGGGTGAAATTTACCCGATGCCGTTACGCGCCGAAAACGGATTCTTGCCTGTATTGGGGGATATTCCGGCTGCAACCCTGGCGAAATCTCGCATGATGGTATTGAGCTATCCGCACAATCCTACCACCGCGATCGCGCCGCTAGCCTTCTTTGAGCAAGCAGTCACTTTTTGTCAGCAGCACGATCTGGTACTGGTGCATGATTTTCCCTATGGAGATCTGGTATTTAGCGATCTTCAGGTACCATCGATATTTCAGGCGGATCCAGTCAAAAGTGTCTCGATCGAGTTTTTTACGATGTCTAAGTCCTATAATATGGGCGGATTTAGAGTCGGCTATGCGATCGGTAATCGGGAATTAATTCAAGCTTTGCGCCAAGTTAAAGCGGTAGTCGATTTTAATCAATACTTAGGTATTCTACACGGTGCGATCGCGGCTCTCAATGGCGAACAGATGTGCGTCCACAATACAGTCGATACCTTCAAACAACGGCGCGATACCTTTGTCAAAGCCTTACACGATATCGGTTGGTACGTTCCTACACCCGAAGCGACGATGTATATCTGGGCAAAACTACCCCCGCAATGGGCACACAGCTCGATCGATTTCTGTACGGAGTTAGTCTGTCAAACAGGTGTGGCTGCTTCCCCTGGGATCGGCTTTGGCAAGAGCGGAGAAGGCTATGTCAGATTTGCCTTGGTACACGAGCCAGCTAAATTGCAGCTTGCAGTCGATCGCATGGCGAAATTTTTGTAGTTCGGGTTTATCATCCTATCCTGCGTTCGATCGAAGTTACTTTCTCTACTGATTGGCATCCAGCCAAGCCAACAAATCACTCATCTGACTAAAATCTAATAATGCCTCACCTAGAGATTCTACTCGATCGATGGGGAGACTATTTACTCGTGCCATCGGCTCAAGATTGAGATTTCCTAGCTTGCGATTTAGAATTCTGATAACTAAGGCTCGTCCCTCCTCAACGCGCCCTCGATCTCGTCCCTCAATACGCCCTTCAATACGTCCTTCTTGTAAAATCTCTTGATAAATTACTGATTCACGCATCACATCACTCCTAATGATTCTTCTAATTAGGGCTTGCTGAATTAGTCCCTGATGCTGTTCTAAAGCCTGAACTCCTTGCTAAAAAATGGTTTTGTTGCAAATATTCTCACTCGATCGCCAGATTCAAGCGATCGAGTGCAACGGTTCTGAGCCTTTCAA
>NZ_JBGSQZ010000037.1:0-17948 GCF_041737865.1 Chamaesiphon sp. | reverse complement strand
TCTACCAATCCTGCTACGATACCCAGATGGTCTAGATTTTCTACGCTGATTGCTGAAGTGATGATTACCTCTTTGCGCTCTGGCTTTGGTTTAGCTTCTATTTTAATTCCTCGATCCTCCCTCTAACTAGCGGAATGTGGGTTTAAACATCATCACGATTTAGAGCAGATCTCATTGTCTACTAAGTTAATACTTATCGATCTAAAATAACGTTGTTGGTCGCACTCGATTTGCTTCATCTACTAATCCGATCTTATCCTCCCCAGTACTCAGATGCGCGATCGATCGCAAGACTTTTTCTAAACCTTCCCGCAGCTTAATCTCTTCAAGTGGCTGTCCCAAAATCATCAAATTATTTTGAGCGGTAATGGCTTTGGATGTGAGTAAAGTGAGGGCGGTTTCTAATACTTGTCGATCGAGTCGATATCTTTCGATCCCTTCTAGAGTGAGGGATTCTACTGTTTGGGTGGCTGATTTAAGTTCAGTGAGAGTTGGTGCGGGATGTTGGGGAATATTGATGGCTACTGGCAATTGTCGATCGACCAAAATGCGGGCGATTTCCACTTTGGCTCTAGTATATAAATTAGATGTAGGTGGAACTTGTTGCAAGGCGGTGACAGCGGCATTGCGATCGCCTTGCATCAGCCGACAACGGGCTAAACCAAAGGCAGCAGTGGGATAATTGAGATCGGTACGTTCGACAATTTCGTACATCCCAGCGGCGAGGAGATAGTTGCTTCCCTGCTCGGCAGCGATCGCAAATGCCAGTTTAGGCGCGAGTTCTCCAGGGAGATCGAAGTAGACGCGATCGAATGCTGCTTGGGATTCCTGCGGACGATTTTGGGCGAGGAGGGATTTACCGCGATACCAGTCCACCCGCCAATCCCAAGCATCTTGCTGGGCTACTTGTTCCAATAACATTTCTGCTGCGGTATAGTCACCTAATGCGATGTGCCCTCGATCGATCCGGCTATTCGCCAGCCGCAGTTTAGCTTCGATCGAGGTGGGTAATTGTTTGACTACCTGAGTTAATTGCTCGATCCGGCGATCGAGATCTGTAGTCATACTGGCATTGAGGATGGCGTTAAAGCCTGGATCTTTGATATCGATGAGTAAATGGGGCAAATGTAAGTAGCTAGGCTCGATCGGGCTAAAATCACCACCAGCG
This sequence comes from Chamaesiphon sp., assembly GCF_041737865.1. NCBI lineage: Bacteria > Bacillati > Cyanobacteriota > Cyanophyceae > Gomontiellales > Chamaesiphonaceae > Chamaesiphon > Chamaesiphon sp. The sequence goes on along the minus strand of NZ_JBGSQZ010000037.1, from coordinate 16,780 downwards.
GTGACAGCCAACCTGTCGCCATCGAATAAAATACTCGTCGCTGGGCGCGGGGTAGTAGTTTCGGCGGCGACAACTTCTCTTAATACGCCCAAAAGTTGTTCCGCCATCTCTTCGGCTGTCTGAAATCGATCGTCTGCGGCTGTTGCTGTAGCCTTGAGTAGGAAGCGGTAGAGAGATTCTTGTTTGGCAAAAACGCTGTCTGACTGGGCACTGGGTAAGGTATATTGATGCTCGGTACTGAAGCCGGAAATATTGGTGATGAGTACGGCTAAAGTTCGCCCGATCGTAAATAGATCCGATGCGATCGTCGGCCCTTCGCCAGCTTCGGGAGCAGCATATCCGATCGTCCCATAGATATCTCCATCGGGATCGTCAATTTTGCGCGCACCACCCAGATCGATCAGTTTGATATCATCCCCTTCGAGCATGACATTATCTGGCTTGAAGTCGCAGTAAACCAAACCGAGCTGATGGAGATACGCAAAAGCTCCCAGTACGCGATGGATATAGGCGATGGCTTCCGATACTGGTAGCGTTCCGCGCTCCTTGCGAATTTCTTTGAGGGTTTTACCGCCGACATATTCCATCACGATATAGCCTTCGGCATCGTGAGTGACAAAGTTATAAATCCCGACGATATTCGGGTGCTTGACTGCTGCCAAAAATTGCCGCTCGGCGAGGGCTACCGCCGCACTCGCCGCATCTTCACTATTTAATAAACCCTTGAGGACGACATACCGCGATAATAATGTGTCGAAGCCCAGATAGATCCAGCCTAACCCACCATACGCGATCGCGCCTTTGACTTGATACTGTTCGCCGACAACATCTCCAGGTACCAGACTCGGTACAAAGTTATATTTTTGCCCGCACTTGGTACAAAAGCCTTTATCTCTTTTAACCGCTTGATTGCAAGCCGCACAAAACCGTTTATTTTCAGGTACTTTAGCTTCGGCTAATATCGCTAATTCGGGCGTGGTAGGAGGTAATTCTGGGATCGAAACCAATCCCGCACCCAGTTGACGGCGACTGCTTTTGCCCACTGTCGGGGCACTGCGACGGGTACCACGCGATCGATTGCTCGTCGGACTCGATCCCGTACCTGTAGTAACTGAGGCACTATTAGGCGCAGTTTTGAGGCTCTGGGAGCTAGCTTGAACTGGTTGGTTACTGGCACTTGCAGCGAGTGCAATATCGACGGATTGAGATTTGAGCGTAGCCATCCCACAGGTATCGCAATAACCATCATCGATCGTGCCTTTACAGTTGTTCCGAGTGCAAGTTAGTGTTGACATACGATGTGCTGGGTTAAAGGATGGTGGATAGTGAATGGTGAATGGTGAATGGTGAATGGAAACCCAGATCCCCGACTTCTCTAAGAAGTCGGGGATTTGTCCGCAGCGTTAAAAATCCAATTATCAATTATTAATTATTAATTATTAATTATTAATTATCAATTAATTTAAATGTGTCCTCAACTCAATTGTGCAACGATACCATTAGCTAGTAGTGTTCGATCGGTAAGTAAATCTTCGACGCTAATTCGGAGCTGTCGATCGCCATCGACATTAAACAGCACTTTAACTCGATCGACTCCAGGATATCCTGCTGGTTGGAGTTTGGCAATACTTCTACCACCATCGCGATCGTTCAGAGCTTTGACATCTTTTACCCCGCCAGTCAAACAGCGGGTAATCAATCTATCGCCATCAAAATATACTTCCGTTCCCCCAGTTGTGTCACCTAATTCACCGATAATTAGTTCGATACTGGGTTGATTTTCTCGTGATGCACCGAGGGTTAATTCCACTGGTGCTGACATGGGATAGGCTTGTCCCGATTGAATAATTGGATGCCAATTATGAGCATTTTTTCGCTTGTCCCAATAGCGAACGCCATAACTATGATAGAGAAAATCTTCGACTTCCATCCCTTGAAGTAATTGTAAAGCACCGTGAGCGATCGCTTCAAATGGTTTCGATTGGCGCAGTTTACTCTCATCAAAATACTGCCGAATCCAAGTTTGCACGGCGGAAATTTGGACAGTACCGCCAACTAATAACACGCCATCGATATCATTAGTTTCAATTCCTTGGCGTCTGGCTTGTTGGAGTACCTGCATCATCGACTCATCCAACCTGTCGAAAAATTGATGAGATGTTAAAATTTGCTCGAACCGATCGCGTGTCAAACTCAACTCATAACTATCAAAAGTTCGATCGTCAAAATATACTTCCGTCGCCGTAGCTTGTAAAGATAATTGGATCTTTAATTTCTCTGCCAACCGGACAATCAATGGCGTGACATTTACCCCTTGTTCCTGCGCCAACTCCTGCGCCAGCCAATTATCGATATCCGTTCCCCCCAAATTTTGCCCCGCTTTGGCAATTACCCGCGCTAACTGGGGCTTTTGGGTAGCCGCTGCGAGGGATTTGTCCCCCCACTTCAACAAGAAGCCCAGGGGATTTTTCCCCTGCTGGACTTGCTTTGTCAACTGTACCAGCGACAGATCCAACGTACCCCCACCAAAATCGACTACTAGCAATGTTTCGGCTGCTGTCATACCATACCCCAAAGCCGCTGCTGTTGGTTCGTCTAGGAGTTGAATTCGATCGACTGGGAGCGTTTGACATACACCACTCAACCAACTGCGATACACCTCAAAACTATCGACGGGAACTGTGATTACTAGGGATTCACCCACATCTAGCGACTGCTGCAACTGGTTGATGATTCCAGTGAGGAATAGTTCGCCCACCCGCTCGAATGTCATCGACACTCCATCTAATTCCGGCAAAAATCCCTGAATCTGTGCGCCAATCCCGCGCTTGAAGCCGCGAAAATAGCGATTGTCGCTCTGGATATCTAGTCCGCGATCGCGTACCATTTGACCTAATAAGACTCGCTCCTTACTCGCATCTTCGACATATACCAAGCTGGGAATCAACGGTGGATTCATGCCCCCAACCAGGGACAATCCTGGTAATGTCACCGTTTCGGCTTGTTTTGTGGCGGCATTCCAACGGCTGATGACGGTATTACTAGTCCCAAAGTCGATCGCGATTGCCATAGAGTGTGGTGTAAGGATTCTAATTACTTTAGCCTAACATGATGAAGTAATGTAGGGTGGAAACGTCTCACTATCTGAGTTTCAGGCATTATCAATTTGATAAATAATTAGAACGATCTACGCATATCTTCCACCAGTTAAAAAATACTATCGATCGGCACAGATCTTCTAGGGTGCTCACAAGGGGCACCCTTACAGGTTAATTGTGTATTGGTACAAGTGAGTTTACTCCCTCCCCTTTATAAGGGGAGGGTTGGGGTGGGGTAAACCAATTCCGATTGTACCGATCGATCGCGAATGTTCACCATCACAGGTTAGGAACGAGGATTTAATAAGATACATATTTTGTAGGTTGGGTTGAGCCTCGAAACCCAACATCCCTAGAGCGTTCGGTTTCGAGGCTCAACCCAACCTACGCATATTATTTAATCCTGATTCCTTAGCTAATTTTGCACGTTGAGAGGGCTAGCAGTGCCTACCATCCGCAGAATCTAGCTTCCAGGTTCACCCGAAGCGGGTATGGGCTACTATATAAAGCTCAAAAGACTTGCGGGGATTGACTTCTGAGCCTTACCCGACAAGTTAAAAAGATTTTCACAGCGAGGTGATAGGTTTTTTTTTAGTTTGGGAATACTAACTCTATATGGTGAAATTTGTCTGAGTAATAATACAAAGCTACCTTGTATTCTTCCCTTTTTATGTCTCGCACCGCCACTCTAGGTATACCAAACGCGCCAAACGATCGCACTCAGCCAATGTGAACGTAGTCAGAGATGAAAACAATCGAGTGCTGGCGGCTGACTCAGCTTTGAATCAAATAGCATTTTCAAAATAAAACTTTTTACTTTTTCATGGGTGGCAGAGGTAAGCAGGGTAAGTATTGCTTACACATTGGTTTGGGAATACTAATTTTAGATACTTAAAATTTATATGAGTAAGAATACAAAACTACTTTGCCTTTTGCTAAAAGCGCAAAAAATAGAGAAATCATCCGAACAAGGCTATGCGATGGTGGTAGTGTCGATCGTGAGCATTATTATGTTCTCGCTACTCGCTGCTAGTCTGATCTTTAGTAATTTAGCAAAATCCCGAACTGATGCTTTTGTAGATAGTCAGAGTTCTTTTTCTGTTGCTGAATCAGGTTTGAATAAAAGAGCAGTTGAGTTTAGAAAAGTACTTGAGACTTATTCGGGGGTCGATGGAGTTATCGATTCAACAGGTGAGAAAGGATTGGTTGGATGTTTTGGTGTTGGATTTCCTACGGTTACTTCAAGTGCAAGTAATCGCACAAGCACGAATGATTTTGAATGCCAAAATTATCGGTTTAAATCTAGTAATAATATCGCTAGAGTCATCGCAGGCGGAAACATTGCTTTGAGTTCTGGGGGACAAGAGCAGAACACATATGTTGCTTATACATTGGTGTCCGATCGCACAAATTATGTTAATGGAGCTGCCCAGTATATATCAATTCCAACTGGGGACTCTTATGCAGGATTGAATGCAGCGGAATACAGATATGTGGTGCATTCTACTGCAAAAAAACCAGTAACTTTACCAACAAATTTAGCTTTACCTACTTACACAGCAGATCAAAAAGCAGCAATAAATCGTCAGCAGCAGGGAAAATACCCAGAGACTGGTGATGCTGCCTTGATTACAGCCTATAATACTACAAAAGCAGCAGCAGCAGCAGCCGGAGCAACAGCAGAAGCAGCAGGAAATAGTAGTAATAATACAAGTCTATCGATGACTTTTACCAATAGAGTCATACCTCTATTTCAATTTGGGATATTTTACAGTGGAGATATGGAACTCAACTCCACCTCTCCGATGCAAATCAACGGTTGGGTACACTCCAATGGCAATATGTACGTACAGCCAGCCGGAGTTAGCCCAAACCAAGCTAATTCGCTTACGACCTTTTTGGGTAGAGTGTCGGCAGCCGGAAATATATATAACAGAGTAGATGCCTATGGGACTCGCACGGGAATTACCAGAGTCTTACTGACGGGAAATGACTGCACGACAGGCACCTGCCAGACCTTCCCTGCTTATGACACTGCTCAGGAAGGTTATCTAAATACTAAGACTCTTGTCTCGGCTCCTTTTGACACTACTGCTACAACTCAGACGGCAGCGGATCGGAATATTGCCGCCAAAGTCCAAGATGGTGCTGCTGGAGCAATTGAGCTAAGGACCCCCATACCTGGGTTCACGAGAAAGCGTAATTATGCTACTGATAAAGTCGGGATCTACTATGCTCAAGCTGACATGCGGCTGGAAATGGTACCAGATCGAGATGTTTTTGACAAAACCATAACACCTTGGAGACGCAACCAAGCAATTATCCCCTTCAACTTCACTGCGATTAGAACTGGCAGTCCTAGTACCTGCACGACTACGCTACCAACAACAGCCAATACCGATCCTGCGGCAAATTATGTCGATCCGACACGGGAGAAACTTAGTACGCTCGGTTGTTATCAATTCACTAAGGGTCAACTTCAGAGTCTGCGTCAACCTGTGATGGTATTGACTGAGATTAATCAAACTAATTCTACTTCCACTCAAACTGTTACCCAAGTCAGAGCCAGAGAAGACCTAACTTTAGGTAAACCAACTGCACCGATTCTACCAGTTTTGAGTGCTGGCGCAAATACTGTTCTTACCAGGACAAAAATCCTTCGCGCTCTCCAAGTTGCATTAGTTTCTACGCCAGTTCCAGTTCCATTCGATCGACTAAATACTGCTTTTAACGAGCCACTTTACCTTCCAGTTTATAATCCAGCTAATGGTAATGGCTATCTCAGCGTTTTTAGAAGTGGATTTAACGACCTACTGACTCTGATTCCGCTAACTGAGCTTCCTCTAGACGATCGTAATACCCTTTTAAGGGCATCACCAAATCAGATTGCTGCACTTTTGGGTGCTTGGTTCCTGCCTGCACCGATTCAGCGGGTAGAGAGACCTACTCCAGATATAATTGCTACGGAATCTGCTAGGAATCTTCGGAGTAGTGGCTTCTACGATGGTCGTGAACGGCGATGGATTACGATGCTCCAAACCAATATTGCGAGTTTGTCTGTCTGGAATCGTGATGGTTTGTATGTTGCTTCGACCGATGAAGCTACTGATTTAAATATGATATCTGTTTATACAGCAAATAATTCTACGAGAGGCATTGCTTTTAATGCTGGAACGGGTGCGAACTTTACTAGAGGCAATGCGTTCGATCTACCAACTACTGGAGATGCAACAAAACTATTTGGTAGTTTGCAGTATCTAGGATTAGGTTCTAACGACAAAACTGAAGGCGGGTTGGTTTTACATGCTACTGTTCGTGACGATCTCGATGGTAGTGGCGGGTCATTGTCGGCTACCAACGATATCACGGTTAGTCAGATCGCAGCCAACGAAGTCCGCAAAATCAATCCAGCGACAGGCCCAGTTGGGCCTGTCCTTGATTACTTACGAACATATCCAGCCGATCCGACAAATCCAACGAATGCAAAAAGAAAAAGCCCATTTGCTTTTGCTTTTAATGGTGGAGATTACTTGCCAAGTGCACTACTTTTGAGTAGCGATCAATCTATATATATTCAAGGAAATTTCAATAATAATAATAACAATGGAGTGGCTCAGTTGGCGAATGCTGCGACTGCTGCCGCTGGCAACAGGCTTCCTGCGGCAGTCGTTGCCGATACAATTACTGTTTTGTCAAATGAATGTGTTAACACCATAACGCCAGCACCTTTAACTAATACATCTAACCTTTTAGGCGTATTTTTAGGTCAGTTAAAATGTGGACTTCCGCCCAACATTGATGGCACTCCGGTCACTTATGATTTGGTTGCTACTCCAATGGCAATAAATGCAGCTTTCTTGTCAAATACTCAGGTCAGCAATGGGAATAAGGGTAGACCTATCTTACCAGCTCAATACAGTGGTGGAGTAAATAACTACATCCGGCTATTAGAAGACTGGGACAATAATGGGACTCCTCTTGCTCTCAACTATACTGGATCGTTGATTAGTCTGGGAGCACCACTAGAATATAGTGGCATATATGTACCAGGTGGGGGTAATCCTACATCCTTCCCTTATTACAATGTTCCTTTCAGGAACTTCAATTACGATACTAACTTTAGTAATGTTGAGCTATTACCGCCCATAACTCCAAAAGCGTCATATGTTCAGCAAAAGAACTTCACTCGTGGATATTAATTTCTAAAGATGTCATGAGGATTGCACAAGGAGCGAAATAAAAGATATCTCGCTCCTTGTGCTAACAATCCGATTCCCTTGTTAAAAAGGCTACCGCATACCGACAAGTCGGCTGGACTTCATTCTTGATGTTGCTCTACCCCCCCCTTTATAAGGCTACCGTGTATACACAAGTCCGCTAGGCTTCGTTTCTAGATCCGAATCCCCCAAACCCCCTTAAAAAGGGGGCTAAGATCGGGTCAAAGTCCCCCTTTTTAAGGGGGATTTAGCGGCGTTTTTATTCGGGGGAGACCCCGAATAAAAAGACGACAAGACAGGGGGATTCCCACCAATTTCGCTTCTCACCAAAGATGTGTATACACGGTAGCCTTGATAAGGGGAGGGCTGGGGTGGGGTAAAGATCTCCACAGCAACTCAAACAGACTTGTGTAAACACGGTAAGCTGTCAAACATTTAAAACACTCTTTTTGTCCTCTGTAACCCTTGCCGTAAGAGATTCAGCCAAAAGATTTAGATGTAAGACAGCTTAGCCCTGCCACATATATAAATAGGGCTTACTGAACAAATCCAGAGACCAGTCGCTGTAAGGGTTTTGAGCCTTTTTTTAGCAGTAAAGTGCAAGGTTATGACATCTGTAGCAATCCTATTTGATTTAATACTAGATCAGTACATCTGCTCATGTCCCAAACCATTGATGAATAACGATTAAAACATAATAAACTTGTACTAAAGTTTTATATTCTCATTTAGGATTGCTATAAAGGCTCAAAACCCTTGCACCCTTTGTGGGTTCTCGGCGGATAATTTTAGAAATCGAGCGAGAACCCCAAGATTTGCAAGCTGTGTGGCGGCAAGATTCGATCGCTAGACTTATTCAGCAAGCCCTAAATAAGTTTAAATTTGCAATTGCCGCTACTCTAACCAAAAATCCCCGTCGATAATTTATCGACGGGGATTATCAACGACTGGATTTCTCTTATTTGGAGCGGCGTGCTGCCACAGTTAGCGGTACTGGTAGTTGGACTCTCTCTTCATAATCATCATCTCTTAACAAGGTCTCGACTGTGATGCGCTCGCTGGTACAGTTGGTGGAGCCAATAGAGAGATCGGCAACACCAGCCGTTCCTCCTCCCGCTACTGTGGTTAATGTGAAGATCAGGTTGTCATTTCGTTGTTTAGTCGTATCGCTAAAGTCGATCGGAATATGAATATAGTTACTCACTACGTTAGCGTCATAAGTTCCGGCGGGAATAGTTAGGATAATTTCTTTCGCACCGCTGGTGATGGCATTGCTGGTTGCACTCAGCCCAGTTAGTGTTGCATTACCCTTCAAGATAGCTCCAAGTGTAAACGGACGAGTTGCATTTAAACCCGTCAAGTTAATCCTGACAGTACTCGCAGTAGTGGTGATGCCGTTGATTCTCAAGCTCAGATAGTAGTAGGGAGGATTTCCTGACGTGGGATTTCCTTCTGTAGTGGTGGCTAGATTGACATTACCGCCATTGGTTGGTAAAAAGTCAATTAGTGGTGACAGGTTTAACTTAACATCATCAATGAAATTACCGTAACTAATATCGCCATCCGAGCCTTGAATTGCCTGAAAGGCGAAGCGTAAAGCTTTAATGCTAGTGTTGCTACTCATCAGCCAAGTTCCGGTTTTTGCTTGCCAACGCTGGCTGTATGTGGTGGTAAGTGCGTTACTCTCATATAGCTTAATTGATGGAGGAGTCTTGCTATTGAGCCAAGCAGCAGGATCGGTAATCGATACTCGCATGATGTTAGTTGGATCCGCAGTGCTCTTTTTTCTGGCAGCGTGCAATAGATCCCATTTAACGTTTTCACTCGGACGAACACAAATATCTTGATAGATTGAAGCATTAGTTGAAGCATTTATCTCGGCATACTGCGACCCTGCACCAGAGCTAGTACTTTGACCCCCGTTGCTTGTCCTAATTCCCTTCCAAAGTTCTAGCTGATCTTTATATGTACCCCCTGCATTGCCCGGTTCTGTGGTTCGCCAAATAACGGGAGCACCAGGAGAGGGGTTATTATAGCTTTCATTAATACCATAACCAGCTCCATCCGCTCCTTGCGCTGGTTGCTCAAAGCTACCGTTCAGGATGACGCGAGTGGGAACGAGCGGACTTGGTTGAGAGGGGGTGGGAACTGGGTTGGCACTAGCAGACATCATCGCCAATAACTGCGAACCAGCGATCAAAGAGGTGGCGAGGAGAGCGCGGTATGGTTTTTGGTGTGGAGTAGGCTGATATGTACCTAAATTGTCTGGGCTTTGCTTAGAGCGATCGAGTTTAGTCAGATAGGATCGGAAGGATTTCATAGGATTTGAGAGTTATAATGTATCTAAATTAGTGGAGATAGGTAGATGTTTGACATGGCGATCGACTGATATTTATCGATATTAAGTGTAAAGACTCTAGATAAAGATAGTTGAGTCTAAAAATCTAGTCAATTTTGTATATTTAGATGTGAATAATCTGATTACATGTTTACTAGCTATCATAATTTAGACTCTCTATAATTGAGTACCGTATAAACTCGGATCTTCAATCTCTGATTCAGGATTACTTGAATTCACCCGCAAATAATTCAGCGGGTATAAAAAATCTAATTCAGTGTTTTTACATACTGATGTATAGTAAATGTGAATAATTAAAACAGGAATGAAGTAGACTACTCTTTTATAGCTTTAATTAGTTAAACCTCATACGATCGCGATCGCTCATTTTTAGGACTTCGATCGGTTAGGGATCTGACGATCGCGATCGTTGGCATATTTCAAGAGATATTGCTATGGGTACACAAAGTGGTTGCTAAAATGAGTCGATCGAATCGATCGATCGTTCAAGGCGCAGGTGAAGTGACAAGCGCGACTACTAAAATTAAGGATTTTCGATCGATCCTGAGCAGCAGCTCCTCCCAGAATGAAGAGGACTATAATTAAGCCTTGGACTTAGATTTGTGAATTTCGATCGGATCGATCGCGGGTGTACATGGAAAGTAACTGGGACAATTTTCTCAAAAATCTTGGAGTATGGGAGGGGACATTTACTCAGATCTCGACTGAGGGCGAGTTGCTCGGTTCTACGCCGTCGATTTTGACGCTCGAAGGGTTGGAAGCGAATCAACTGGTAAAGTTCCGCTTGCGCCGTTTTGCGAATGATATTAGCGAACAGCCGACATCCGATCGAGTTCAGGAATACCGCTCTTTGGGTAGACAAGCGGTATTTTTCGATACGGGGGCTTTTTCTAAAGGTTCGCTGCAAGTGGCTCCTTTTGCGGAATTTGGGGCGGAGTATGGATTTGTGGCGGGAGATCGGCGATCGCGTTTGGTACAATTATTCGATCGACAGGGATGTTTTGCTAGTCAGACGCTAATTCGGGAGATTCGGAGCGTTACGGATGCGACGTTGCGCCCTGCGTTGACGGTAGAACAGTTGGTGGGTAAGTGGGAAGGAAAGGCTGAGACTGCTTACGCAGACTGGAAAGCTCCAGAGACTGCTGCTGTGAGTTTGGAGATCCGCGCGATTGACGGCTACCTGCATCAACAACTAGCTTTTGGTAGTCGCACGATTTCTTCAACTGCACGCATCGATGGAAATCGGCTGTATTTTGAGGAGGGAGCTATGCCGCGCCAGGTATTATTATTACCCGACGGGGTATCGAGTAATATTCCTATGCAAGTTAGTCATCGACAACCATTTTTTGTGGAGGCCGGTTGGCTATTGTCGGATGATGAACGCCAGCGATTGATTCGTAGCTACAATGACAAGGGTGAATGGATTAGTTCGACTCATGCGATCGAATATCGAGTCGGGTAGGCAAGAATGCTGCGTAGATCTAGATCCCCCCTAACCCCCCTTCAAAAGCTACCGTGTATACACAAGTTGGCTGGACTTCGTTTCTAGATCTAAATCCCCCAACCCCCTTAAAAAGGGGGCTTTAAAGTCCCCCTTTTTAAGGGGGATTTAGGGGGATTCTACCAATTTCGCTGCTCACTGGAGATATGTATACACGGTAGCTTCAAAAGGGGGGAAACGGACTCTTAGTCCCCCTTTTTAAGGGGGATTTAGCGGCGTTTTTATTCGGGGGTTCCCCCCTAATAAAAAAACGACAAGACAGGGCGATCTACCGCTAACAACGAAGTCCAACAGACTTGTGCGTAGATTTTACCCCACCCCAACCCTCCCCTTATCAAGGGGATGGAGCAACAGCAACTCCTTTATCATGAACACTTTGAATCAGCTCGAACCGCAACAGCGGCGCAATTTGCGGGTGTTATTTATTACGGGCTTATTATTTTGGATAAGTATCGGAATTTTATTACCAACATTACCTGCATATCTCGATGCGATCGGGATCAAGCAGCAACAGATTGGGTTAATTATCGGGGCTTTTGCGATCGGGTTATTAGCAACGCGACCGATCGTGGGCAAGTTAGTCGATACTAGAGGACGAAAGTTAGTATTATTAATCGGTACGGCAGTAGTCGCGATCGCTCCCTTCGGTTATCTGGCGGTGACTTCGATTCCATTATTAATGTTAATTCGGGCATTTCATGGGATTAGTATTGCCGCCTTTACAACGGCTTATAGTGCCTTGGTTGTAGATTTGGCTCCCCCGAAACAACGAGGAGAAATCATTGGCTTGATGAGCCTCACAAATCCCGTTGGTGTGGCATTAGGCCCAGCGATTGGTGGTTATTTACAAGTAGCTGGAATGTACAGTGCGATCTTTTGGGTATCGATCGTCTGTGGGGCGATCGCATTTATCTCTACTACTCAATTACGCGAATCCCGCAGCGCGATCGATCCCCTAGAAATTGAACCAGTACCAACTACTTCGATCTGGAAAATATTAACTAATCCAGCTCTGGGGATTCCGGCTTTAGTATTAATGTTGATTGGGTTTCCGTTCGGGGCAATTCATACATTTTTGCCTCTATATATTCAGAGTATTCAGATTGATTTCAATCCAGGTTTATTCTATACGATTTCAGCGATAGCTAGTTTTAGTGCTAGATCGCTGATTGGGAGTAGATCCGATCGATATGGGCGAGGTGTATTTATCGCTGGAAGTCTGTGTTGTTATACAGTCGGTATTGCTTTTTTAGCTACTGCTAGGAGCGAGATGAGTTTTGTCATCGCGGCAATTCTCGAAGGATTGGGGAGCGGAACTTTGATCCCGATGACAGTGACTTTAGTATCCGATCGATCTTTACCTCAACATCGCGGGCAAGTATTATCGACATGTATCACCGGACTGGATCTGGGGATTGCGATCGCTGCACCTGTATTTGGGACGATCGCTCAAGCTGTCGGTTATCCGGGGATTTTTACGATCGGCACAGGGATGGCGGCTAGTGCGATTGTGGTATTTTCGATCTGGGGCAATCGGAGCTTATCACACTCGATCGGCTTTTGTCTGGGTCGCGATCGAGATGTTTATCGTCAGATATAGAGTAGAAGTCGTCAAATGTTTCGATGTATCCTACTCAGATTGCTGTCATTATTGGGTAACTAAATATCATGGCTTATAATGACTTTTCTCTACAAGATACGATCGGTCAATTTGATTTAAATTTAATAGAGTCAGCTTTTTGTGAATCTCTACCGTCAGTATCACCAAAGGCAGAGTTTTTAAACATTTTTGAACAATATTTACCTTTGGCACAGAAGGCAAAATCTGAAAAGGCAAAGTCAGAGTTGTTAGTTAGTCCAATTTTAGTTGAGTTGTTGCGATTGGCAGATAACCGAATACAACTATTTTCAGGTGAAGAGTTCAATGTCGATAGAGAGCGTGGTCTAAATGGCTTTTGCGACTTCTTGTTAAGTAGATCTACGATCTCATCTATAATCCAAGCTCCGATTGTGATGTTAGTGGAAGCAAAAAAGGGAGAATTAGATGTAGGCTTAGGGCAGTGTGCCGCTGAAATGGTTGCTGCTCAAATCTTTAATGCTAATGAGAATAAGCCTATTCCGATTGTATATGGTTGTGTTACCAGCGGGAAGTTGTGGCAATTTCTCAAGCTTGAAAATAAGGATCTAACGCTCGACCTGAATGAGTATCAAGTTACTCCAGTCGAACGTATCCTCGGTATTCTTAAATGGATGGTCAGCAACAATTAAAATTAATAATTAGCGCGATAATTAAGTAGATTTAACAACTTTAAGGATTAAATTAAATGATTGCTGTAAGAGAAAATTCTCCACGATTCACTCCCGAAGAATATTTTGTTTGGGAGGAACAACAATTAGAGAGACATGAGCTAATTGATGGTCAAGTTTATGCGATGAGTGGTGGGACTATCAATCATGGTCGAATCGGTATTAAGATTACTGCTATGTTAGATAGTTATTTAGATGATAGCCCTTGTATAACTGGTAATTCCGATGTCAGAATTAATATTTTAGAAACTACAGATTATAGTTATCCAGATGCTAGTGTGACTTGTGACAATCGAGATAAAACTAATACTCAATATATATCTTATCCCTGCTTAATAGTTGAAGTTCTGTCAGATAGTACCGAGGCTTACGATTCTCCGATGGAGACGCTACGCGAACGCAGTGAAAAGTTTTATCGATATCGCCGTAATCCGGTTTTGACAGAATATGTTCTGGTTAGTACTAAGTCAATATCTGTTGACCTTTATCGGAAAAACGATCTGGGAGAATGGGTTATTACTCAATATCGTGCTGGTGATATTGTTGAGCTAAGAAGTATCAATTTAAGTTTCCCGATCGATCAAGTTTATCGTGGTATCGTTTTTGAATAACCTAGCGCGGCATTTTTCGGCGGTGTATCTCTGAGATCGAGCAAACAAGACACACGCCGAAACTAAGCAGATCGAGTAATATTTGCTACCTCTCAAACATCTTTGCCAAAATAACCTGCATTATAGCACCCATATTTATCCGGATTGGGGTAGTAATTTTTATGATAACGCCTGATATGCAGATTCAGTCACCGCTCGAATTGCGGCTAAATCTGGTGTCGTCACAGACTCATTTCCACTAGTACTCAACCACAATAGATACTCAATATTTCCGGCTGGGCCGACCAAAGGCGACCAAGTTAATCCACGATAGTACCAACCCAAATCTTGCGCCGCAGCTAGTACCCCTGAAATTGCCCCTGCTTGAGCTGATAAGTCTCTAACTACTCCATTCTTCCCAATTGCGCCTTTACCTACCTCAAATTGCGGTTTAACCAGCAATAAGAGTTCTTTTGGTGCCAACAGCAATGATTTCAAAGCTGGTAAAATTTTGCTCAGGGAAATGAATGAGACATCAACCACCGCCAGATCGGGTAATGTGACTGGATACACATCCTCAACTGGTTCGCCATAAAGTTCGGCAGGGGTGAGATGGCGAATATTCGTCCGTTCGCGTAGAATGACTCGATCGTCAGTGCGGAGCTTCCAGTCTACTTGTCCGTAGCCAACATCGATGCCGTAGACTTGCTTTGCGCCAGCTTGCAATAGACAATCCGTAAAACCACCTGTAGAAATCCCAGCATCTAGGCAGATCCGATCGAGTGTGGTAATCTCAAAGACTGTCAAAGCCTTGGCTAATTTTTCACCACCCCGTGACACAAATCTCGCCCTAGCTTTGACTTCGACTGTCGCTGTCAATAAAATCGCCGTGCCCGACTTATCCACCACCTCACCATTTACCCGCACTTCTCCTGCCTGAATCCAGCGTTGTGCCAACTGGCGAGATTCACACAGCTTGCGTTCTACTAGTAATAAGTCCAGACGTTGTTTTTTCAAATTAATCAGAGATTGGGAGAAATAATTAGTCAATCTCTATCATTGCAGCATTCGACCTGTTAGCCGATCGCGCTGTCGCTGGCAAATGAGTGGCTATTTGCACTCAACCAGAGTCGCCACAGATGTAATTCTACTCGATCGGGTAATTGCGTGACAAATACACCTTCAGCACTATCGGTATCAGTAGCCAGCCAATAGCCAATCAGTCCGATTTCGACTCGATCTAGATCGCAGCGATGCGCGGTGACACTCTTTACCCCCTGATTGTGAAAGTAAAGATTGACGGCTGTGACTTCACAGATTGCTTCTGGCAAGAGAAAAGTTGCCTTTTCCGCATTCGCCCAGAGCGTTTCACCAATACTAGTGGCAAATATCAGCCGTTGCTCGATCCAATCCTCTAAATCTGTGTTAATTAATTCCAAATGTAGGGCTGTTTCGGTGTAAATTAATTTCAACATAGGCTTTTATGAATCGGTGAAGTTGGCAAGCTGGCTTTTGGTATAGCTTAAATAAAAATTGTGAGGAAATTGTGAGGATCGGGAGCGATCGAGCTACAAACTGAGGAAATTGTGAGGATCGGGAACGATCGAGCTACAAATTTTTATTTAATCTTTGTCCCCTCGTGAAAATTGCTAAAACTCAAACCATTTCTCAAACATCACCTTTAACTCCCGCTCTCATCTACAGCCGCTTCACCCTCAATTCCGCAATTGCACCTCTAAAAGTCTCAGAAATGTAACCAATTACTGAATAATTAGTAAAGTCTAGAAAATGTTTGCTATTTAATGCAGAAAGTAGTACGCTAAATACACCACCCTGTCTAAACCGAACTCTCGGAGCAATCTCATAATGCACACACTCAAGCGGACTCCAACCACTGAAATGGAGGTCACAAGCATTCGCCTAGAACGCGAACTTAAAGAACGGCTGAAAGAAATCTCTGGACATCAAGGCTATCAAGCGTTGATCCGTGAGGTACTGTGGAAATATGTACAGCAAAAATCTGGCGATTATCGCCATCGATTTACTTCTGAAGATATCCGCGCTACCGTCGCTGCAACTGCAAACGCAGAGGAACGCTGTGGGATTACAGGTAAAGTTATCAATGCCAACGAACCAATGTTATTAGGCTTAACCAGTACTTGTGATTTTATTCCACTCTCACTTGATAGTTTGACTGCTGTGGTTCCAGAACCAGCCGCTTAGAAGTTATGGGTCGAGGTTCTTTAGCCTCGATCTACTTTTGGTGAAATCGGAATTTAAAATCTGACTACATAATTGAGCTAATTACATTTAGCTAAAAGCAATCGCCAACCTTGCTATAACCTAGCATTGGTTGGCGATCGCTTTTGTATCGATTTAGTCAATCTGATGATAATTCGCTCAACTATTAACAAAGGAGAATCCGTAAAGTTAACCTGTATGGGCGGTGCTATCCGATCATTTTTTATTCTGCGTCGTTTTTATGCGTGGGTTCTCCCGTCTTGGCGTTTTTTATGCGAGGGGAACCCCATAATAAAAACGCCGCTCCATGCCCACCCTCTAAGAGGGTGTTTGAAAAGTTATTTTTAATACCCGCAGTTGGTGTGAATCCCCCTGTCTTGTCTCGCTTTTATGTGCGGGGGAACCCCGCCCATAGCGAGCCGCTAAATCCCCCTTAAAAAGGGGGACTAAGACTCTTGCTCCCCCTT
>NZ_JBGSQZ010000034.1:0-5063 GCF_041737865.1 Chamaesiphon sp. | reverse complement strand
AAAGCCAACTAATTGGCTAGTTTTTAATAGTAATTAGCTAAGATCCCAATCCGAGCAATGAAATACAACAAATACGTGAGGAAGTATGAAGCGATCGAAACCCATGTGGAGTATAGGATCTAAATTTCCGGATGGGTCTACTGGTCGAATTATTGGGTTTAAATGTACTCCTCCAATTCGTTATCCTGTCAGTAAAAAAACTTATTCTAAACCGAAAAAGCAACAGCAAACAGCCTAATTAATCAATCTTTTTTGCTCACAGTTCTTTTCAGACATCTTTGATGCTGTCTGAGATTTTTTACTGCCCTATTTCGATTAGTCTAAACTCCAGTAAATAGAATCATGAAATAATCACAAAGCGTAGAAAGTACCCAACATTGATAAAATCCAGCATTGCTAGCAATGCTGGATTTTATCAATGTTGGGTACTTTCTACGCTGCTTGGGCTTGACGTTCGGGTGAGAATTGGAACATTGAGTAGACCACATTCCGGCGAATATCGGTCATCATTTCCAAGAACATTTCATAACCTTCCTGCTTGTACTCAATCAACGGATCTTTTTGACCGTAACCGCGTAAACCGACTGATTCGCGGAGGGCATCCATCGATTGGAGGTGTTCGCGCCAGAGGGTATCGATTTGTTGGAGGATAAAGAAGCGTTCGGCTTGACGCATTAGTCCAGCTTGAACTCGATCGATCTGAGTTTCTTTGATATCATAGGCTCGGCGGACTTCTTCGCGCATGAAGATTTTGATTTCATCAAAGGTCATATCGTCGAGCTGGGTAGGTGTCAAATCATCAAACAGATTGACAAATTCCCGTGATTTGGAGACTAAGCTTTCGAGTTTCCATTCTTCTGGTGGTAAGTCTGGGTCGATGTAAGCATTGACGATATCATCCATCGTCCGCTCGGCATATTTTACTACTTGTTCCTTGAGGTCTTGACCTTCGAGGACGCGACGGCGTTCGGCGTAGATGGCGCGACGTTGATTGTTCATCACTTCGTCGTACTCAAATACCTGTTTGCGGATGTCATAGTAATAAGTCTCGACCTTTTTCTGGGCACCTTCGAGGCTATTGGTGAGCATTTTGGACTCGATGGGCATATCTTCCTCGACGCGGAAGGCATCCATTAAGCCACTGACTCGATCGCCACCGAAGATTTGCATCAAGGGATCTTTTAAACTGAGGAAGAACTTAGTGGAACCTTTATCGCCCTGACGACCCGCACGACCGCGTAGTTGGTTATCTACACGTCTGGATTCGTGTCGTTCGGTACCGATAACGTGCAAGCCGCCGTTAGTTAGGACTTCTTCATGTTCGACAGCCGTGAGCGCATCATACTGTTTGCGGATGGCTCGATAAGCATTCCGCAGTTTTTGAATGGCTTCGATTTCCGTAGGTGCTTTTTCACAAGCGACAGCGATGGTTTCTTCAGCATCGAGTTCGGACAAGCTGCGTTCGCCATAGTAGCCGACGGCAAAATTCACCGCATCTTTGAGCAGAGCTTCGGTTTCCTTGGATAGTTCGGTGGGGAAAATATCTGGAGATGCTTTCCACGTTTTGACTTTTTTACCAGGTGCGAAACCTTTACCAGATGCCTTGCTCTGCTGTGCGGCGGCGACTGTCGCAGGACTAAAGTTACCATCATCTTCAGGTGCAACGATGCGGGGCATCAAGTACTCGCGGAGCTTGAGGCGTGCCATATAGTCGGAGTTACCACCTAAGATGATATCCGTACCGCGACCTGCCATGTTAGTCGCGATCGTCACTGCGCCTTTGCGTCCGGCTTGAGCGATGATTTCTGACTCCCGTTCGACGTTCTCTGGTTTGGCATTGAGGAGTTGGTGGGGAATTTCCAGTTGATGCAACAGTCGAGACAGAATCTCGGATTTTTCAATGCTGGTGGTACCGACTAGCACGGGACGACCTGTTTCGTGCATGTCCGCACATTCTTGCGCGACAGCACGCCATTTGGCTTCTTCGGTCTTGTAGACGACATCGGGAAAGTCATACCGCTGGCGCACCCGATTGGTGGGCATTACCGTTACCTGGATTTTATAGGTTTTTTCCAGTTCGACTTCTTCGGTTTTAGCCGTCCCTGTCATCCCGCCTAATTTAGGATAGAGGAGGAAGAAGTTTTGATAAGTAATCGTCGCTAGGGTTTGGGTTTCGTTCTGAATTTTGACTTTTTCCTTGGCTTCTACAGCTTGGTGCAAGCCGTCACTCCAACGTCGTCCCGATAGTACCCGTCCGGTAAATTCATCGACGATCGTCACTTCATCGTTCATGATGATGTAATTAACATCGCGAATAAATAGTTCTTTAGCTTTAATCGCGTTAAAAACATAGTGCGCCCAAGGATCTTCTTCGTTATAAAGATCCGTTACACCCAAAAGTCGCTCTGCTTCAGCAAACCCTTCATCAGAGAGCAGCACATTTCGGGCTTTTTCATCTACCTCATAATGGTTTTCTTTATTCAAACCACGCGCAATGTCAGACGCCTGGAGATACTTTTCCGTCGGACGTTCTACTTGACCGGAAATAATCAGCGGAGTCCGCGCTTCGTCGATCAAAATCGAGTCTACTTCGTCAATGACGCAGAAATTAAACGGACGCTGGACGACTTCTCCCATCGCTTCAGCCATATTATCCCGCAGATAGTCAAAACCTAACTCACTGTTAGTTGCATAGGTGACATCGCAGTTATAATTTTTTTTCCGCTCTGGGGGATTCATCCCAGATTGAATCAGTCCCACGGATAAACCCAAGAAGCGGTGAACTTGTCCCATCCACTCCGCATCCCGCCGTGCGAGATAATCATTGACGGTGATCACGTGGACACCTTTGCCTGTAAGGGCGTTTAAATAGGCTGGAAGTGTCGCGACGAGAGTTTTACCTTCTCCAGTCTTCATTTCAGCGATCTGCCCTTCATGGAGCACCATACCCCCCAGCATTTGCACGTCAAAGTGACGCAAGCCGAGGACGCGTTTCCCTGCTTCGCGAACTACCGCAAATGCTTCTGGGAGGATTTCGCCTAAGATGTCCTTTTCTTCCTCATAATTGTTTGCTTGCTCCAGTCTGCGCTTGAATTCTGTGGTTTTTCCCTTGAGTTGTTCGTCACTTAACTCCTGGATTTCTTCTTCGAGGAGCGTAATCTCGGTGACGATGGGTTGGTATTTTCTGAGTTTACGCGCGTTGGGATCGCCAAATAATTTTTTCAGCATAGGAGGCAAGCGATGGGGGAATTTAATCTAAATTATGAGTGCTGAACTATTTATTTCGTTACATGTACAGCTTTCTTATTTATTTATGGTATCATCAGCCACTCATTTATGGGTGTGTGGTCTACCGATCTGTAGAGGGTAGAGGGTAGGGAGTAGAGGGTAGCGATCGAGTTTGCCTTTAGCTGCCACTAATTTCGACGAGTGGTTCGCCAGAACTCAACAGTGCCAATATTTCGGACAATTTGGAACTTAGAATCTCTTTCAATCGATCGTTTGATGTATTCCCACATGTCAGGAGAATAATTTGTGGCGGTTGTCCAAACCGATTGACCAAATCGACAAAATCGCTGTCTTTGGTGATGAAAATGATCCCTTGAGCTTTTGCCGCCTCAAAAATTTCAGCATCTTCAGCATCTCTAAGTCCAATATCTCGTAGGGCTAGAGCTGAGATCCCAAATGTAGCTGTAATCCAAATTGAAATGGCAGGCCAAAGGTGTGCATCGATCCAAATCGTCATGCAACCACCAATACCGGATGATCTAATTTACGTGCAGCATAGAAGAGTGCTGCTTTGAGGTCGTCTGCTTCTAAATCGGGCATTTCGGCAAGAATCTGTTCGGCACTAAGTCCAGCTACAAACAGATCTAAAATATCTGATACCCGAATTCTCATCCCGCGAATGCAAGGACGACCGC
Organism: Chamaesiphon sp.; assembly: GCF_041737865.1. Classification (NCBI taxonomy): domain Bacteria; kingdom Bacillati; phylum Cyanobacteriota; class Cyanophyceae; order Gomontiellales; family Chamaesiphonaceae; genus Chamaesiphon; species Chamaesiphon sp. The sequence continues at coordinate 1,140 of NZ_JBGSQZ010000034.1, read as the reverse complement.
TGCACTGTTTGGGATTAACAGTGATTCTTGCAAGTAAATCTGACATCTGGCTTACCTTGATGTTGATATGTTTATTTTATCTCATTGGTTAAGTGGGAAAGGATAAATATTTACAGCATCAAGATTGCCTAAAACATACATCTTCGCTCGAAAACAACTCATAACTCGATCGCCGTAACTCTCATTATTGAACGACTGAATCGCGCTGATATGCCCAAATTGTGATGAACCAAAACGTAACTCCCGTCCAGAGTAACCAGAGCAAATGTAGCCAAAGATGAGGATCTCCAACTGCACCAGATGCCCATAGAGCTAACTGTCCGTAGTGATAAAACGGTGAAAATGCGCCAATACCCTGAATAAACTGAGGTGATTGAGCAAGAGACTTATCGGAGTAAGTCATTAACCCAATCAGAATTACTCCTGCCGCGATTGAATTGTAGCTTTTTGGGGATATTAAATAACTTAGTCCTAATCCAACCAGCGCAAACGGAATGGCACCTAAAATCATGCTCATGAAAATTTCAAATCCTACGGCATAACTTAGTTCAATGCCAGGTTTTCAAATACCTATGGTTAATATGACTGGTAGAACAAAAGTGCATAACAATAGTACGGTGACAATCTTTGTAGCTATATATAGTAATGGTGGTAAAGGAGTAGTGCGTAAAAATTTTAGCCATTTCTCTGTGCGCTCAATAGCAACACGACTACCTATTCGCTCGATTGCTATTGTGAAAAAGATTATTCCGTAGTAAGAAATTAATGTTGTCTTATTATTACATAATATAGCGGGTAAGAACTCGATCGATAAAATACACAATAAAAATATAGGAGTTCGCCATATTTGAAGTATTTCGACCCAGAGCTGTTGCTGAAACACTAGCAGCAGATGATACCATAAAATACTTTGATGACCTTGGGTTAATGTGGTGGTTACAGTTCGAGTGGCTATTGCCTCAGGGTGAACGCACTTAAATTTTCTATTATTAAAAATAAGTGAAAATTAGATACAGATTTAATTTATCAAAGACGTGAAGTCTGTGTCTACAGGTAGCTTTAGCTAATTAATTATGATGGAATACCATCACATGATACATTTGGTCGAGTATTCTCACAAATAAATCCTAATGAATTCAA
>NZ_JBGSQZ010000033.1:0-6185 GCF_041737865.1 Chamaesiphon sp. | reverse complement strand
GGGATGTACGCGATCTTCGATGCCGCTGGCGCACGGACAGAAATGCCCGGATGCAGTCTCTGTATGGGCAATCAAGCCCGCACCGCTGATAATGCCACGGTGTTCTCGACCTCCACCCGTAATTTCAATAACCGGATGGGTAAAGGTGCCCAAGTTTATCTCGGTTCGGCAGAATTAGCCGCAGTTTGTTCGCTATTAGGGCGGATTCCGACGGTACCGGAATATCTGGAGTTGATGAGTAAGAAAATTAATCCGTTTGCGGGGGATCTGTATCGTTATCTGAATTTCGACCAGATTTCTGGTTTTGAAGATGAAGGTCGAACTGTTTCGGTGGATGAGGTAAAGAAGTTAGCCGAAGTCTAAAAAGCATGACGTGGAAATCCCCTCCGAGGAGGGGTGCCCGACAGGGCGGGGTGGGTTCAACCTCCGATACAACCAATTACCTCTCAACAATTTCCCCCTCAAATAGAAGGACGGTATCTGATGTGTAGATTTAGAAATGGATTGGCGATAGCCTACTGAATGTTTCATTAGGCTATCGCTCACATTTTTATGGAAGTACCGCAACAAGCACTACTGGAATCGGAAGAAAATATGATTTATCAGTAAGTGTTGCAAGTTTTGTACGTTTATCCAACCAATCTGCAAGTTTTTTACTTGCAGTTGTTGCAGACTCAAGTACACTGGCTTCCACCGATGGTGAATCTGTTTCAAGTGAATCTTTCTCTAACAAGGAAATTAACTGATAGACTTCCTGTGCTGATGCACCTTCAGGATTCATAGGATGAGACAAGTCGCTACTGAAAGCATAAAATGTTAAGTAAGAATCGGTGGTAGCTGACTGATTTTCTACTTCACGAAGCGGATGAGTTGCAAATAAGACATAATTAGCATCTCGCAGAGTAGGAAATTGCTCATACAATTTATTTGCTGCAATTGTTGTAAAGTCTGCTTTAGACTGTCGAGCTAGCGAACAAGCAAGGCGACCAATCGGGTCATCAGATTTATATCTACTCATTGGTCGGTGCTTTATGACCCCTTCTTCGCGGTCATCTGGGTACCAGGGATAAAGACCTGCAAGCAATATATTTTCCTTCTCTCTGCCAAACACTTTAAACTCTGGGTTAAATGTGAATTTCTTATCTTGAATAGTAGCAATCTTAGCCCGCTCAATTTGCATAGTTGTACCTTCATTACGGAATACTGGACGATTCCAATCCTTAGTACTAAAAGTAACTTTGTGTTTTTAATCGATAGCAGGTAATCCTAATTCCATCCATCGCTCAAGTCTTTCTGCTAGTTGTTCACGACTAATAACCCACTGCTGTTTGAGTTCTGTTTGAAGATTGCCTAATTTCTTCTCCATGTCTTCTTGGTCGGATCTAGCTTGATTGAGAATTCCATCAATTAATGAGAATTTTTTTTTCTTCAATCTTCTGAAAGATTTTATCTTCATCTTCCATACGGAGAGAACCTAAAATTTTAAGGCGCAATCTTTCATCATTGATCTCAAGTTGTTCAAAACGTTCGAGTAATGCATCTTCTCGTTTTTGTTCGTGCGTTCCAGCAATAATTAAGTAATAAGCAGTAACATCTGATATTTGCCCTAATCGAGCAACACGACCGTTTCTTTGCATTAAAACTGCTGGATTTGGACTTAAATCCCAATGGATAACACGGTTTGCAACTTGAAAATCAAATCCTTCATCTGCGGCTGAAGTTGCAACTAGAAATCTGATAGGACTGTTGGCATCTCGTAATTTAGCAACAGCAGCTTCTCTCTCCGCAAGACGCATATCTCCAGTTAATTTTTCACCCATTCGCGGAAGAGCTTTAATAATAATTTCACAGGTTTGCAAGCTTTCAGTAAAAACCAGGAATTTTGATTCAGGATGCTCTGCTAATATTTCTTTTAGCCAAGTTAATTTTGCATTTTCTGCTCCAGATTCATCTTCACTATGAATATCTGCAAAATTCAGAAGCTCTAATGCAAATTCTGTCAGCTCTATTATTTCATGACTATCTGCAATAAACGTAGCGTCTTCATCATCATTATAGCGAAGCTTTTTGTTGAAATCATAAATATCATTTATGGCGTTCTTCTTCAGTGGAGTATTTGGCTGTCCTATCTTGCCAGCTTTGAATATAAAATTATCACTAGAGAATGAAACATCGACATGCTGTTCACTTCTATTTCGCTCGTCATAAGCAAGAAGTTTTTGAGAAATTACTTTAATGAGTTTGCGAAGATTCTCAGTGCTTTCAGTTACATCTTGTTGATATTCTTTTTGAGTTTTCCACTCCTGATGTCTAATGCACCAACGGAATAGCCACATTGCTCCGGTAATAGTGCTGCTAGTTAATCGTGTTTCAAGTTGCCGAATTGCAAATCCGCCAAAGCTTTCACCATAAGCACGATGAATTTGCTTTATTTTTTCTCTAATATTTTCAATCAAGTTTAGATAGGCTTCGCTTGCCTGTAAGGATGGACGTTTAATTATTAAGTTTGGAAATAGGGGTTCATTAGACCAACTACGAACATTATCTTGCTGTCTCCAAATAATTGCTGTAGATGATTTACCAGGACGTAGCACTTGAATAAGATCCTCCTCAAAATCATTTGAGTATGCATTCTCAACTTCTGAAGTCTTATGTGTGAGAAGACGCAAAAGGTTTATGAATTGAGCCTTAGAACGAAATGGGGTAGCACTCATGAATATTACTAGTTTTGGAGGAGTAGAGTTCTGCCAAAACTCTCCAGTAATCATTTGGTAAGCAGCTTCATAAGCTCTTGTTGTTTTTCCTTTTAGTCCAATACGTTGTGTACTAGTCAGTTCATCTTCACTTGCACAGTGATGTGCTTCATCAATAATCAAGATCTCAGGACTAGCTCCCATAGGCAGTTTCTTTTTCTGTGCTTTTTTTACATAGCGTTTTGCCGCATCCATACTGGCAATATGAATTCCATCAGTACGATTTCCATATTCAATAAAAGATTTCTCGATTTGAACAATACTCTCACCATCTATCCCACCAGGAATAACTGACTGAAGTTTCTGCCTGACATCATCCAGAAGTCCACCCTTTGTCAGGTAAAGACACTTTGAATAACCCTGTCCCACGCGTAAATCTCGCAAGATTAAACCTACTTCAATCGTTTTTCCAAGTCCAACTTCATCAGCAATAAGAAGACGTTGAACTTGCGTCTGATGAGACTTCATATACTGTTGGAGTGCCAGTTGATGAGGAAAAGGATCTTTATCGCTGGTAGTAATTCGACCAGAAAATATATTAGCAAGTAATTCCAATGCACCAAGCCGCATCGCAGTGTTAGCTCGAAATGCTGGATTTAAGTCTTTTTCCTCTAGTACACTTTTCCCTGGAAAGTATGCATTTTCTGGAGCTATCATCTGCTCAATCTTGCTAGACAGTTTTTCCCAGTCACGAAAGCTATTAAATGGAATCCCTCGACGCTGAGTTAATTCGTTTGCGTTAGCTGAAGCTCCGATGGTAAAAGCATAGTGAGAATAGGCGGGGGCATTTGGGTTATCAGGATCTGCAAGAACTAGATCTGTATGATGACCGCTGACCTAAGGGATCTCGAACAAGTGATATGACATAATTATTTCTGTATTTTTTACACAGCCTATCAAGGTCAAATCAGGTGTCTTTATTTAGGTATACCTAATTTAGCCTACCTAGTTTAAAGATGTCAAGGGTATAAAAAAGTACATCTACTGCGATCCACTCTCGAAAGCTATGTAAAAACTGTGAGTAGCTTTCAACAGCTAGGTTTCAGGCAGTTGTGATATTATCAATATCGGGGCTACCTTACTTATGATTATCGATCGAGACTTCACTAAACATCATTTTTCGGTGAGATTCAACTAAAAACAATGGGAAAATCGATCGCATTTGGCTGGTATGGCGGAAAATATAGCCACCTCGACTGGCTCTTACCCCTACTACCACCATCACAACATTTTTGCGACGTATTCGGTGGCTCCGCTGCCGTCATCATCAATCGCCCTCCCTCTCCCGTGGAAACTTACAATGATATCCACAGCGAAGTCGTGAACTTTTTTCGCGTCCTCCGCGACCAAAAGGAATCCCTGATTGAAGCCATCGGTTTAACACCTTTCTCCCGTGAGGAATTAGGATTAGCAAGCCAACGCCAGACAGAAGGAATCACCGAACTAGAACGCGCTCGGCGTTTTTTCGTGTGTGCTAGACAAGTCCGAACTGGACTTGCTCAAACATCCAGTGCGGGACGTTGGGCGCATTGCCTATTAACCAGTCGCGCTGGCATGTCAGGTGCGGTGTCTCGGTGGCTCGGTAGTATCGACGATTTATCACTCATCGCTCAAAGACTATTGCGCGTTCAAATCGAGAATGCACCCGCGATCGATATCATCAAACGATATGATAGTGCTGAAACGCTATTCTACTGTGACCCACCTTACCCACACAGTGCGCGGGGTGATTCCAAAGCATACGCACATGAAATGACCGATACCGACCATCGAGAACTCGCATCAGTACTTAGGAATGTCCAAGGAAAAGTTGCTTTATCGAGCTACCATTGCGATTTGATGGATGAATTATATAGTGACTGGTATATCGTGGAAGCTCCCGCGAAAATGTGTCATTCGGTCAAATCAGCGCGGACTGAAGTACTGTGGATGAACTACGAACCACCGAAGGAAATAGAATGGACACACCACCAGAAATCCTCGCAATCGCGCTCCAAAGAGCCAACACTGACATAGGGAATTCGATTGTAACTAATGAGGGTGTTCGCCAAAGAGTAGAATTAATTTGTCGCAACATCCGTAACAAGGCTCTATCTCGGTTGATATTGTCTTGTTGTCTAGCAAAGATTCACAAACCGCAAGTAGATATCCGCAAGCCTTACACAGAAATTGATGGCACCGATACATTTTCCGGTCGTACTTATGATGAAGCGTATATCGGGCAATTTATCGCCGAGCATCGTCTTCCCTGCAACACCACAACTGCATTCCTGACACCTGCACTTCGCAACCGCAGCGAACCACTCACACTAAATACCAACCTAGTTGGACGACCGCCAGAACTTTACAAAGCGGCTCTACAATTGCTTGACGATGTTCATACAGGAACAGTAAGTGCTGAAGATTTACTAGCTGAAAGCATTCGTGTCTTGCTGATTGTCAAACATGAAAATCAGCAGCGGATCGAAACACTTTTGGCAGGAGTAAAACCATTAGCTGGGGCTATTCCATTATCCTCGGAAAGCATTGTTTCGATCGTTCAAAGCCACTTGGTAGGACGTAATTCGAGCCGATTACCAGTACTGATTGTGACGGCAGCATATAAAACTGCCAGTACAGAACTAGGCGAACAGGCAAAAGTTCTAGCAAGTCATAATGCGGCTGATAAACAGACTGGTGCCATTGGTGATGTAGAAATAACCCTTATTAATGATGAGCGAGTTTTGACTGGCTACGAAATGAAAATGCGCCCCGTAACGAGAGAAGATATCGATCTTGCCGTCCAAAAGATTTTAGACAAAGATATCGACAACTACATCTTTATCACTACCTCAGAAATTCCGCAAGAGGTAAACAATTATGCTAAAAGCCTCTACGAGAAAACAGGTGGAGTTGAAATAGCCGTGCTAGATTGCATCAGCTTCTTGCGTCATTTTCTACATTTATTTCATCGTTCTCGCACAAGGTACATTGAGGAATATCAGCAGCTTGTATTAAATGAACCAGATAGTGCCGTAAGTCAACCCCTAAAAGAGTTATGGCTCTCATTGAGAAGTGCAGCCGAAAGCGGCTTAGGAAATGGCGAAGAGTAGCTTCTGTCACACCGCCGCCTATCCCAAGCCCGTCGATATTAAAACCCACCAAGACTTACCCGACTTCTTCGCCCAACGCGGCGGAGTCACCCTCCGCGATGTTGTCAATGCGATTCCCTACGTCGCCATGCAAAAAGGCTTACTCACCAACGACAAACAAAACAAACTCAACGTCTTCTCTGGGCGGATTATGGAAATCGAAGGCTTACCCGATCTCAAAGTCGAACAAGCCTTTGAACTCACCGATGCAACCGCCGAACGTTCCTGCGCTGGCTCCACCATCAAACTCAGCGAAGCCACCGTCACCGAATATATCCGCTCCAACGTCGCCCTGCTCAAA
>NZ_JBGSQZ010000031.1:0-4146 GCF_041737865.1 Chamaesiphon sp. | reverse complement strand
CATCAAACGCCGTAGTGGGAATCTTTCTGTAGTTGGTTCTATAGATAACAGTACCATGAAGGAAATCCTGTACACCCTTAATAGGGCTGCAAGGAAGCCCACGTCATAGCGTACTCGCTTGACGTGTGGTTATGTCACCTTTCTATATTGACATCTTATGCGGATCGATTTTCGGATCGATTCTGTCGGGATGTCCCTGTCTTGTCGTCATGATTCACCATTCACTATTCACCCCCTACGCTAGATGTCTAATTTGACACTAGATCCGGAAGTATCTGGGAGTAACTTAGAGATCCTCCTGCTCAAATCTTGATTAATTTAGTTAATAACGATCGAGTAGAATCAGATCGGCTATGGTAAATTAGTATTAAACTTGCCTTTTTTATTGTTTATTAAAAAAATTTTGACAGATGAAATCAGTTGTTACTGCTAGAAGGTCAAAGACCGATAGAATTTTAATCGTTGACGATTCTCCAGAAATTCTATCGATAACTGATGCAATTCTCTCCTCGGCTGGGTATGAGACGATCGCTTATAGCGATGGACTAATCGCGCTCCAAATAATGGAACTGCTACCGCCAGATTTAATTATTCTCGATGTTAATATGCCCCAAATCGATGGGTTTGAAATGACGAGACGGATTAGAAGCAATTCCGCTTGGAATCTGACACCGATCTTGCTATTTACCGCACTCGATCGATCTCAAGCTGCCTTTGGATTGGAATGTGGAGCTGACGATCTACTCAATAAACCCGTCTCGATCGATGAATTACTCAGCAAAGTAAGTCTACTACTTCATTCCCGTCATCGTCAACAACTTCGGGCGGGTTAGGGGTTAGGCTTTAGGCTTTAGGCTTTAGGCTTTAGTTGTAGGGTGTGTTAGCGCAAGCGTAACGCACCAAATAGTTATCGGATCTAACACACCAACTGCCCACCAGCCAGATTTCACACAATTAGCCATTTAACTCATCGTCAACCAATCCGACTAGAGTTAAATTGGCACTTTTGCTCGATCGCGATGGCGAGTAAAGCTTGATAGGCTTGGGTGTCGATGGTGTATGCACCAAAACGTTCGAGATGCGGATTGGTCATTTGGGCATCAAATAGGCTAAACTTTTGCTGGCGGAGATGATTGACAAGATGTACCATCGCTACCTTCGAGCCTTCAGGGATATTAAAAAACATCGATTCCCCAATAAACGCGCTACCGATCGCAATTCCCAGAATTCCACCTGCTAATTCATCTCCCAGCCAAGTTTCAAGACTATACGCCCAACCCGCTTGGCACAATTCCCAGTAGATTTCCTGAAGTTCGTCCGAAATCCAAGTAGTATCGCGATCGGCACAACCCGCCACCACCGCTCGAAAATCCCCATTAATTCTGACTGTAAAGCGGTTTTGATTGATGACTCGCCGCAACGAAGTTGGATAGCGAAAGCGATCGTCGAGCGGAATCAGCGCATGTTCGTTGCTAGAATACCACTGAAGCCCACTGTCTTCGTCATCTGCCATCAAAAAATGACCATGAGAGTAGCCCTCGATAATTCCGGCTATGTGGTACTTCATTCTAGGTGTTAGGCTTTAGGCTTTAGGTTTGAGTTTAGTAGGGTGTGTTAGCGCGAGCGTAACGCACCATCTAGATTTCAGGCTTTCATTCTAGGCTTTAGGTATTAGGTGTTAGGTGTTAGGCTTTAGGTTTGAGGTATGAGCTTAGTAGTGTTAGCGCAAGCGTAACGCACAATCTAGATTTCAGGATTTTCTGACGCGATCGATGTTTATCCCGACACATTAATGATAATGATGCTGCATTCATTTACCCTGTTCTTCAAAGCCGAGCGCGCTGACACCATCACCCTTGTATCCTACAACTCTTTCTCAAACCCGTATTCTCTCTATTATGATGGTAATTGCGACGACAACCACAAGCTATAAAACATGGATATTGGCATCCCCAAAGAAACCAAAGACCAAGAATTTCGAGTTGGATTAACGCCTAGTACCGTGCGGACATTGAGCGATCGCGGACACCAAGTATACCTCGAAACTGGTGCAGGCGCAGGCTCTAGCTTTACGGATGCCGAGTACATTCGCGCTGGAGCCAAGATCGTCCCCACAGCAGCAGCCTGGGATCGAGAAATGGTTGTCAAAGTCAAAGAACCCTTATCAACAGAATATCAATACCTACAAAAAAACCAAATCCTGTTCACCTATCTCCACCTCGCCGCCAATCGCACCCTCACCGAACAACTGATCGATACTGGTGTCAGTGCGATCGCCTATGAGACAGTAGAATTACCAGATGGCAAGTTACCGCTACTCGCCCCCATGAGCATCATCGCGGGGAGATTGTCCATTCAATTTGGAGCGAGATTTCTGGAGAAACAACAGGGGGGTAGTGGTGTCCTCCTCGGTGGCGTCCCTGGCGTCCAACCTGGACGAGTTACCATCCTCGGTGGGGGGGTTGTCGGTACAGAAGCCACAAGAATCGCGGTAGGTATGGGCGCACAGGTGACGATTCTAGATGTGAATGTCGATCGATTGAGCTATCTGGAAACAATCTTCGGTTCGCGGGTGACTTATCTCTACAGCAATACCTCTAATATCGAAACTGCTGTTCGCGATGCCGATCTAGTTATCGGCGCAGTTCTCATCCTGGGCAAACGTGCGCCGATCCTCGTCTCTAGTGCCCTTGTCAGCCAGATGAAACCTGGTTCTGTAATTATTGACGTCGCAGTCGATCAAGGCGGCTGTATCGAGACAGTCCGCCCCACTTCTCATACTAGTCCCGTCTATATCGAGTCGGGTGTCGTACATTACGGCGTACCAAATATGCCTGGAGCGGTACCGTGGACGGCAACCCAAGCCTTAAATAATAGTACCGCGCCCTATGTGGTTAAATTAGCCGATCGCGGTTTAGAAGCTCTGGCAATGGATCTCAATCTGGCTAAAGGAATGAATGTGCGCGGTGGATCGATCGTGCATCCAGCAGTGCGATCGGTGTTTCCAGACTTAGCTAGCTCCTAAACAGTTGACAGTTACAGTCCGCATCAAGAGGGGGGATTTAAACCCCGAAGCCATAGCTTCTGATTTTTGTTAGGATGACTTGGATCGGTTCGGTATAATGATGGAATAATAGTCACAAACCGATTACTGTAGCTATTTGGAGGTTTTATGACAATCGCTACTGCTGCTGTAGATACCCAACCGCTGCTACTAAATATCAGCAACACCACGCTTCAAGTTACGCCAGCACAATTCGATTTATTGTGTATCGACAATCCCGATTTGCGGCTGGAACTAACTAAAGATCGCGAATTAATCGTTATGACTCCAGCATTTCCGATTAGTGGCAAACAAAACGGAACTCTGTTTGGGCGCGTCTGGCTTTGGAACGAACAAACCGAATTGGGGGAAGTATTTGACTCTTCTACTGGCTATGACTTCACCGCAATTGGTGGCGGTAAAATGTCTCCCGATGTATCTTGGATTGTCAATTCTCGCTTAGAAGGAATTTCGCTCGAACAATTTTGTCCGATTCCTCCCGATTTGGCGATAGAACTGCGATCGACTACCGACAGGTTGAGTATCCAATCTAAAATGATTGAATATCGCCGACTGGGAGTACGATTGGGCATCCTCGTCAATCCCCTAGACAAACAAGTAGAGGTTTATCGATTGGAGCGAGAAGCTGAAGTATTCGATGCCCCAATGTTGATTAATTGTGAAGATGTCATGCCTGGTTTCGGATTGAGTTTGCAGAAGATCTGGTAGGTATCGATCGAGGGATAATTAAAACTAGATCTATTTTTAAAAACCGCCATGACATTCACAACATCCATCAAAACCAACCAACTACAGCAACTAAAACCCCTGGCTGTCCCCAACCGTCTCCTACTCGGCCCTGGGCCATGCAATGCCCATCCTACCGTCCTCCAAGCGATGAGTACGACCCCAGTAGGACACCTCGATCCGGCATTTTTGGAGATTATGGACGAGATTCAGTCTCTACTGCGATACGCATGGCAAACCGATAACCCTCATACGATCGCCGTCAGCGGTACCGGAACGGCGGCGATGGAAGCAACGATCGCCAATAGTGTCGAGCCTGGGGATGTGATGCTGATTGGGGTAGCGGGATATTTTGG
>NZ_JBGSQZ010000029.1:0-9938 GCF_041737865.1 Chamaesiphon sp. | reverse complement strand
CAATCCCAAGCTATTATCAACAAGTAATGCTTATTGATAATAGATTGGTAAAGTATCTTGTTTTGACAATTGATATTTATTGCTCAAACACATTCAGAGACTTGATTTGATGATGAGGCATAGCCTCATCGAACTCAGGTTAACAGCAACTGAAGACTGACTCCAGCACGAAGCAATCCTCCAACCAGTGCTAAGGTTGCGCTAATCATTGCAATTCCGATGAGATCGGGCTGAAAAACCAGCATTACAGGTAAAGGTGCCTCAAAGAGCATCGGCAATCCGATTAGGAGTCCAGCGGCGATCTCTGCATCCAGAATGAGCGGCAACCCAACATGTCGCAACAAAGATTTTACGTCCAGATGAGGGGATTTGGAACGGGTGCGCCATTGTCGTAGCACAATCCAAGTGCGAAAAAGCCCCAGTAATTGCAGCATCAAAAGAGCTGGGAACGCGATAACCTGTAATTGAGTTAGAAAACTATTCCTCCCTTCCACAGGTGGACGATCGGTCAGAAGATTGACAATTCCCTCAGATAACTGACGAATCGGCTCTCCTGCTACACCAGGAATTACATTTATCAGTAATGCGAATCCCAACTTTTGAGTGGGGATGAGTGTGATGTTGCTTGAATAGTTTGGAGCTTCACCTCCATGAGAGACAATCGGGATATTATTAATACTGCGGACAAACCATCCCATTCCATAAAATAGGCGATCTCCGACTTCCGCTGCTGGTTGATGCAACTGTGCGATTCTTACACTGGATACCAAGTTAATATCCTGGTAGCGTCCATCATTCAAGTAGGGAATGAGGTAATGTCCCAGATCCTCCACGCTAGCAATCAGGTTGCCCGAAGGCAGATACTCCCGAATATAGGCAACTTCTGTCCAAACTGGGTAGCCAAACCAAAAGCGATTGCCTACAGATAAAGCAGGGCTTCCCTGTTGTGACTGTTGCTGAGACGTGTAACTGTGACGCATTTCTAAAGGCGTAAAAATATATTGCTGAATATATCGTTCGTAGGACATTCCCGAAATCGCTTGGACGATCGCTCCGAGAATAATGTAATTGGCGTTTGAGTACTGAAACTTTTTGCCGACAGGTTGAGAGAGGCGATCCGCATTCAGGTTGCGGACGTACTTTTCGATTGCTCCCTCGCCTGTGTCACGATCGATGTACTTTCGTCCTGTTCTAGTGGAGATGCCACTCACTTGATTGAGGAGGTGCCGAACGGTAATTTGACTACTAGCTTGGCGATTCTCGTTCCGTTCGCGAAGCGTCTCGTTCCGAGAAGAGGCTACGCCAACGGCAACATTAAACCACGGTAAATACTGTTGGACGGGAGCATCTAAATTTACTTTGCTTGCCTCTACCAGTTGCATAATTGCTAAAGCCGTAAAAGATTTACTTACCGACCCTAAAATAAATGGAGTCTCAGGAGTCACAGGGCGTTTTTCGGAATCGGCAATCCCAAAGCCTTTTGAGTGAATGATTCGATCGCCCTGGACGATCGCGATCGCCAGTCCTGGAATTCGATATTGCTTTAGTTTCGATTCAAGGTAGACATCGATCGCTTGCAGTGGGGCTGGCTGACTTACTGCTGGCTGTCTAGCTACGACGGCTTGAGACATAATAAGCACTAGCATCAGGGCGAATACGATCGGAGTTCTCACTTTCAAAATTATCTTCTCATCCGATTGATATATTTAACAGTTGACATTTGCTTTGACTGGGCATTTACTTGAGATTGATGGCGACAATCTGCGATCCGTTTGGTTAATGCAAGAGCGCGTTCGTTTGTGACGGCTTGACCTGCTTCGATCGCTTCAATTAACTTTCTAGCTTCTTCACCAGTGATTGGCTTTGATTCGGTGTGAAAAGGGTACTTCAAATTAACGATCGACCAAATGCATTTCAAGTGTAGCAAACCTTTACCCCTCCTGTAGCCAAGAAACACCAAGCGCGATCTGCCCAGCACAATTTTCAGTAGTGGTGCAGTCTTTTCGATGCGTTGGCGTAGCCGCGCCGAGAGGTAATCGCAGTGTAATTCTAACTTCAGCAGCATCATGAAGTTGAGCCGATGCAGCAAAAATCGCATCCGGTACAATTGCAAAAAGTACCAAACGATCGATTGTAAAATGTTAATCTCAGTTGAAATCAGCCCTTACACTTCATGCAGTCTTTACAGCAACTCCTCGATTTCGATCGCCTGCATGTTTGGCATCCCTACGCAGCGATGCCCAATCCGTTCCCAGTGTTTCCGGTAGAATCAGCTCAGGGTGTCCAGATTCAGTTGATGGATGGTCGATCGCTGATTGATGGCATTTCTTCCTGGTGGACTTGTATTCATGGTTATAACCATCCTCGCTTAAACCGAGCTGCTCATACCCAAATCGATCGAATGTCGCATATCATGTTCGGGGGTTTGACGCACCAGCCAGCGGTGGATTTGGCGATGAAATTGATTGCGATTACGCCAGATCCACTCCAGCAGGTATTTTTTTGTGACTCTGGCTCAGTCGCGGTTGAGGTAGCGATGAAAATGGCGGTGCAGTATTGGTACAATCGCGGATTACCTGAAAAGCAACGGTTTCTGACGATTCGCAATGGCTATCATGGGGACACCTTTGCGGCGATGTCAGTTTGCGATCCGGTGAATGGGATGCACCATCTGTTTCGCAATCTGGTGAACCAGCAATATTTCGCTGATGCACCACAGATTGGCTTCGACGATGACTGGCAAGAGCGGGATATTGAGAGTTTTGCAGTTTTACTAGCAGCACATCACGATCGCATTGCAGCAGCCATTTTTGAACCCGTGGTGCAAAATGCTGGGGGGATGCGTTTTTATCATCCAGAATATGTGCGCCAGGCCAAGGCGTTATGCGAAAAGTACAATGTCTTGCTGATTTTAGATGAGATTGCGACTGGTTTTGGTCGGACGGGCAAAATGTTTGCAATCGAACATGCGGGGGTATCTCCAGATATTCTGTGTGTCGGGAAGGCACTAACTGGGGGATTTATGTCCCTCGCCGCGACGCTGACGACGCGGGAGATTAGTGAGAGTTTTGCTGCGGGTGAGGCGGGGGTGTTTATGCACGGCCCCACATTTATGGCGAATCCCTTAGCCTGTGCGGTGGCTTTAGAAAATTTGACGTTGCTAGAAAGTTATGATTGGCAATCGAGGATTCGATCGATCGAATCCCAGCTTAGAGCGGAATTGGCACCTTGTCGGAGCTTGGCAGCAGTTAAGGATGTGCGGGTATTAGGCGCGATCGGGGTGGTAGAATTGCACGATCCAGTGAATATGCAGGAGATCCAGCCGCGCTTTGTGGCAGAGGGTGTCTGGTTGCGTCCATTTGGACGACTGATTTATACGATGCCCCCCTATATTATTCAGCCCTCGGAACTCACCGCAATTACTAGTGCGATTTATAAAATTGTCGATCGGATTTAGCACCTGTAGGGAGCCGTAATTCCCTATGATAGAAGCAGTATTCCTCGCTTTAGCATGACTCCATCCCTCCCCACCACATTATTAATCCGCAACGCCAGAGTTTTACTCCCTGATGGCAGCTTTCAGTCCGCTGATGTGTGGGTGGAGGGAGGTGTGATTCGTGAGATTGGCCCAAATCTCGCTCGATCCGCTGATACCGTCATTGATGCTCATCAGCTCACCCTGCTACCGGGCGTAATTGACCCCCAAGTACATTTCCGCGAACCAGGATTGGAACATAAAGAAGACCTTACCACAGCCTCCCGCGCCTGTGCCCGTGGCGGTGTGACCTCCTTCTTGGAAATGCCCAATACTAAGCCGCTGACGATTAATCAGGCTGCTCTCAACGACAAATTGACCCGCGCTGCCCAAAAATCTTTTGTGAACTTTGGCTTTTTCATCGGTGCTACGTCCGAAAACTTACCCGATCTCCAAACCGCCACGCCCACCCCTGGCATTAAGATTTTCATGGGTTCGATGCACGGCGATTTGCTGGTGGATGAAGAAGATGCTCTCGATCGCATTTTTGCCACAGGTACCCGCCTCATCGCCGTTCATGCCGAAGACCAAGCCCGCATTGCCCAACGGCGAAAGGAATTTGCAGGCATTACCGATCCAGCCATTCATTCAGTCATTCAAGATAATCAGGCGGCACTCAACGCCACCCAGCTTGCGCTCAAACTGTCCAAAAAATATCAGCGACGGCTGCATATTTTGCACCTTTCTACCGCAGAAGAAGCCGAATTGCTACGTCAGGACAAGCCCACCTGGGTAACAGCAGAAGTCACGCCGCAACATCTGCTGCTGAATACGGGCGACTATGAAAAGCTGGGGTCACTAATTCAGATGAACCCACCGATTCGGAGTACCCACGACAATGAGGTGCTGTGGCAAGCACTTCAGGATGGAACGATCGATTTTATTGCCACCGATCATGCTCCCCATACCCTAGCCGAAAAAGGTCAGGCGAATACCGCCCATCCAGCCGACGAGGAGGCATCTGCCACAACTGTTTTTCTGGAGCCTGCCAAGGTGCCATCGGGAATGCCTGGAGTAGAAACGTCTTTGCCGCTGATGCTCACCCAAGCGATGCAGGGACGATGTACTGTAGCTCAAGTTTCCTACTGGATGTCTACGGCGGTGGCAAAGGCTTATGGTATTGTCGGTAAGGGATCGATCGCACCTGGCTACGATGCTGACTTAATACTTGTAGATTTAGATAATTACCATCCGGTATTGCGCGAAGAATTACAGACTAAGTGTGGCTGGAGTCCGTTTGAGGGCTGGAATTTGACGGGCTGGCCAGTGTACACGATCGTCGGAGGGCAAGTAGTCTACGATCGAGGTCAATTTAATCAGCAGGTTCGAGGTCGAGCTTTGATGTTTAACTCCTAACATCTAGATTACACTTATTACTTATTTATACTGAGCTTCGATCGCCGCACGATTGAAATCGTCGCTAGTGTTGCAAAACCCGCCTTCGCAGGTTATACAGCGGTTATCAGGAACATAGGGGACACTTGAAATCGTGTACCTCTTCCCAAATCAGGCTTTTGAAGATCGATGTACCCCTAGCTAGCGACTGAAGTCGCTGCTAGTGATGCAAAGTCCGCCTACGCGGACTAATATACGATCGATGATTTATTAACCGAACCGTATTGCCAGTCGAGGTGGCTATATTTTCCGCCATACCAGCCAAATGCGATCGATTTTCCCATAGTCTTTAGTTTAGATTTATTCCCATCGTAGTTGAATTGGGTATGCAGTGAAAGCAGCATCACAGCTAACTAAAGTGAGAGAACTATTAATAGCTTGAGCGATTAAAATTCTGTCGAATGGATCGCGATGATGAAGTTGTAGATTCATTACCCTAACTGTATCAGCGAAAGAAATTGGTAATAAGCCAATTCCAGCAGGTTCTGGACTAGACTCGATCGATTCATAGTTCGATCGCAGTGACAACTTCCCAATGCTTAATTTAATCGCGATTTCCCATAGACTAGCAATACTAATGTAAACTCGATCGGCTGTTTCAATTTCTGTTTTTATCGATTCAGGTAACTTAGAGTCATCTTCTGAATACCAGATGAAAGCATGAGTATCCAAAAGTAGCTTATTCACTCCATATACTCCTGAAAATCTTCTAGGGGATCATTAAAGTCATCAGGCAGTGGTAGCGCAAATGTGCCCTTTAGAAAACCTGCTTGCCGCTTTTTGTGTGGTGGCGAAGTACTTTTAGTATGAGTTTCTAGCAAAAATTGAGTATAGTGGAGAACTTCTTGCTGGAGTGAATCGGGTAGTTTATGTAGGTATTCTAAGATTGTGGTTTCTATCATTTTCAAAACCTCATTTTACTTTTTTACATAGCATAGATTACGTCAATCAAACAATATTTTATCTAGAGTTAAATAAAATATTGTTTTCATTTAACTGTATATGGCAATAGGCTCCAGAACAAAGTCAACATCTCCAACCAGGACTTTCCAGAAATCAGCCATGTTAACTTGTCCTGCTAGTCCAGTAATATTACTAGATTGAAGACGTGTCTTAGGTAGAAATCCAACAATAGTTATCTCCGTATTTCCAGGAAGTATGTACATTCCGCGAAGCTGATCCATTGTAATAACAAAATGAGCTGGATTGAGAGAACAAAGTATACTTTTTTTAGCTATCTCTAAATGAGCCGTTACAGAACCAATTGAACAAACATTGAGCATTTCCGACATTATCGAAAAATCGTCTTGACCGCTTGCCTCCATTAACATCCTAATAATGTTAGGGCTTTCTAATATTTTATGAATCATAGCCCACTCAAAAAAGTGAGTTGTTGCAGTTATTTTGACAATCTGAAATTTAGAATCATCAAAGTCGCTACTATTGTGTATCTCAGAGATTAGCCCAGCTTGAATAAGTTCTCTTTCCAGTAAAAGATATAAGTTATCCTGATCTACTTTATCTTCTGAGAAACCTCTAGATTCGCCTGACTCTTTAACTGAGCCATCTTGTGATTTAAAGCCAGATTTAGTAGTTTGCTTTTTCTCGCCTTTACTACCTACTTTCATAGCGATATTAGCACCAATGCTACCCTCAGCGGCGGAGCTTTTCTCGCGTGTTTGCTCCTGATACTCTTCTATAGGGTTATTAACATCTCTTTGGCTAATTGTCTCAGACAGTCGGCGAATCTGAGTTAAGCCATCCGATATTTGGGCTGTATAGGAGTTTAAACGGCTACGATCTAAGTAGATGAAGTGTTTTAACTTAGTATCGCTTCCACTTGCGATCGATTTCCCGACTTCTTGATTCATATGTATCAGATTTTTCTTTTTCCCATTGTAATCTATCTTTTGAGATACGATCTAAGGAATCTCGTAAATCTGTCACATCATCATCTAAGGTCATTTGACGATCGATCTCCTCAACGACACCACCAATTAACTCACCTAATAGGTAAGCATCCTCATGGCTACTGTGCTTGGCTGGTTTAGAGTTGGGTGAGTTAGGTGTGGTCATAACACTGTTCCAGGATTCTCCCTTCACTACAATTATATCCTTACTTTTAAAAGTCACCCATAAATCAGTGCATCAATATAGATGACAAATACTTCCCATACTACAAACATCAAGGCATTGGCCAAATGTTAATAGCTATATCCGCTAATTCATTAGCCCGTTTCTCTATAGTATCAGCATTCCAATTATCAATGTTATTAAAGTATTTATTTAAGTTCAAATTGCTCTCTTTGTATATTATTTTCTTTTCTGTAAATACCTTATTGGATAGTGGAGAATTATCAGCCGTCAAAGTTAAATTGCCTAATGTATGCAGCCACTTATTACTAATAGCATTATAACTATCACCCAAACTTTCTCGCCATTCATAAGTTAGTGCCTGGGGCATAATATGCTCGACTGTCAGATTATCTGAGAAAATAGAATCTTTCTCTTTCGTGTTACGATAAATAGAACTATTTAATCTCTCCAGAATAAATTTTAAACGTTTTCTGTTACCAGTTGTGTAAATGTTTTTACTTACAATAGCAGATCTAAAATCTTTGTCTTGAGGAAAACTCTTGTTACCACTATACTCTCTAAGTATTATTCTAAGCGCAAGAAGAATATTGGCACTATCCTTAGAGCATATTTCTTTGTAAAGGTTATTAAATATTTTGCCTAAAATATTCGTTGAAATACCGACAAATAAACGACGAATAAAATATGACTCTAGAAGGCATAATATGTTTTCAAAATCTTCGCAAGATATTTTTGAAAGAGAATACAACTCATATATATTAAGCAAAAATATATGACAAGTTTCAAAATCTAGTTCCGAGAAGTAATAAAAGTATCGAGAGAGTTCTTCTTTCGGCTCATTCTGGGGAAGACACAGCCTTTCATAGTAATTAGAAAATTGAGTCAATTCTTTCAAATATTTGTGTTTATCTGAAAAAGCATCAAATTTTTCAATCATACTTTTATATACTTCTTTCTCTGTGACAGAATCACCATCTTTACGCAAATAATTCCAGAAATACTGAGTCAATAACTTTCCTCTCACTTCAGATCTATAATCTCTGTCATACCATCTTTTTTTGTTAATTTTTTCTTCTATTTCTCTAAATTTTTTCTCTAACAATCTCCATTCTTTGTCAATCTCTTCCTTGTCTGGAGATAATGAAGATTTCATCAACACATAATTTCGGATTAGATCACTTTGATCTAATTTTAAACCAGTACTATTCAATCTCTCAAAAATTAAATAAGGATTATCATCATTATCTGCAACGATACTCACAAGCATTAATTCGTGGAGAATAATATCTTTTAATCTGGAGAAATTGATACTATTACGTAATTCCTGTTGTACCTTTTCTTGGAAGAATCGAAATGCTTTAAAAACACGAGTTTCAGAGAAACGAGTTTTGTTGTTATGTATAGATTGACTACAATCAAAGTCTAGATCTAGATCTTTCCATAAGCTATTACCATCATTTGATACGATATGTTGATACACACGCCATTCTATTCCACGATCCGGAAAAAATATCTTATAGAAATCATTATTGGTTTGAGAACTATTAACTAAATATTTGTTGATATCATCAGCACATTCAACATTGCCACTAAATCGTAGAAAGTCACGTATAACTGAAAGCAATAAAGTAATTGTGATTAAACGCTGTTGTCCATCAATTACAATAAAAGGAGATATCCCATGTACGGTTTTAGGGTAATTATGTTGTGTAACTATTGTGCCAATAAAATACCCACTTTTAACATCTCCATTATGTATGTCAATTAAATCTTTTAATAGTATCTGCCAGTTTTTTTCGTGCCATGAGTACCGCCTTTGAAATAGAGGGATTTGAAATTGATTATCTTCTTTTAAGAATTGACACAACGTAATTTCTGATGCTTTCATGAAGTAAGCTATGGTGCATGGGTATAAGTTATGGTACCCACTAAGTGGAGAAGAATGAACAAAAAAATACATCTCTCTGATGCTGAGTGATGTATTGAAAAATATTTATTCTGCTTAACGGTTGCACTAAAGGGAATTGGTGTGGTTGGAAGTTTACACCTCAGCTAACTTTCTCACATCATCCACCGAGATAGTTCGACCCTCATCCTCAAAACCAGAAATCTGGTCGAAATTCAGATAGCGATACAGATCTCCAGCAAACGGATTGATTTTCTTACTCATCAAATCCAGATATTCCGGTACCGTCGGAATCCGTCCTAGCAGCGAACAAACTGCGGCTAATTCTGCCGAACCGAGATAGACTTGGGCACCTTTACCCATCCGGTTATTGAAATTGCGGGTGGAGGTCGAGAACACCGTGGCATTATCAGCGGTGCGGGCTTGATTGCCCATACAGAGACTGCATCCGGGCATTTCTGTCCGTGCGCCAGCGGCATCGAAGATCGCGTACATCCCTTCGGCTTTGAGTTGGGATTCGTCCATGCGGGTGGGGGGACAAATCCATAACTGGGTGGTGACTGCGGGTTCGCCGTCGAGGACTTTGGCGGTGGCGCGGTAGTGTCCGATATTGGTCATGCAGGAGCCGACGAAGACTTCATCGATTTTAGCTCCGGCGACTTCGCTCAGGAGTTTGATGTTGTCGGGGTCATTGGGAGCGGCGACGATCGGTTCTACAATTGTATTCAGATCGATCTCGATAATTTCGGCGTATTCGGCATCGGCATCGGCGGACATTAGGATGGGATTGGCGAGCCAAGCTTCCATCTGGGCGACGCGGCGCAACATGGTACGGGCATCGGTATAACCCCGTGCAACCATGTTTTTGAGCAGGGCGACGTTGGAGCGGATATATTCGGTGACGGTGGCTTCGCTGAGTTTGATGGTGGAGCCAGCGCAGGAACGTTCGGCGGTTGCATCGGTGAGTTCAAAGGCTTGTTCGACTTTGAGATCGGGTAAGCCTTC
>NZ_JBGSQZ010000012.1:0-19008 GCF_041737865.1 Chamaesiphon sp. | reverse complement strand
TAGATAAGTATGACTGCCAGTTTCGGCGACCACAGCGGTGCCAGAACCACTAACTACGGTTGTACCCATAAAGCACAGATTGACTAGCTCCAGGGGGTTTTTCTCCTGCCGATCGATGAGATCGACGTGTTTCTCGGTGGGGAGCGATTCGCCTGTGAGTGCGGATTGACTCAAGAATAAATCCTTGGCAACAATCAGCCGAATATCGGCGGGAATCATATCTCCGGCTGACAGAAAGACGATATCTCCAGGCACTAGGAACTTCACCGCAATCTCGGTTCCGGTGGTGATACCTTGCTGCTCTTTTGGGGTGGTGGATTTAGTGTTCTCCTGACGATTTACCGCTGTTGTAGTGCTGACCATTTCTCGCAGTTTTTCGGCGGCTTGATTCGATCGAAATTCTTGGGAAAACCGTAGTAACCCACCAAAAATTACCATGATCGTAATGATCAGGGCGGCGGTGGGACTTCCGGTTAATAGTGACACGATCGCGAGTACGATTAGTAATAGTGAGAGCGGATTTGTCACCGTTTTCAGCAGTTGGACATACCACTTCTTCGGCTTTTCGCGGGCGATTTCATTTAGACCAGATTTAGCCAGTCGCCGCTGGGCTTCGGTTTCAGTTAGCCCTGCCAGTGAAGTGTCAAATAATTGTAGAACTCCAGCTACATCTTTCTGAGCAATATCGATAAGTGCGTTGGATGAATCTACAGAATTGGCATTCCGACTGGAATTATTCATTGAGTAGTTTACTTTAGGGTATTAAATTGTCGGGAATTCTAAAGCTATGGAGTACTACGATCGATCTTAGGTTAATAATGTGAGGATCTCGTGAGGTAGTTATATATTGAGGTAGTGGAGTGTGCATAATAAAGAGTGAGAATAATGGCTCAACTCATTTTGGTTCGTCATGGTCAAAGCCTCTGGAACGCGCTCAATAAGTTCACGGGATGGGTAGATGTACCCCTGAGCGAGCGCGGTCGTGCTGAGGCGACAATCGCTTCCTGTCGGCTCAGTGGTTATCGGGTGAATGTCTGTTTCACTAGTAAATTAATCAGGGCAATCGAGACAGCAACAATCTGTCTGACCGAAAATAATGACATCTGCGGTGGCAAAATTCCGATTATTAAGCACGAGCAACCCGATCCAGATTGGCGCGGTTGGGATAACTACGATGGGAATCCGGCTGAAGAACTACCTATTTTTACGAATGCTGCCCTCGATGAGCGGTTTTATGGTGAGTTGCAGGGTTTAAATAAAGCGGATACGGCTGCTAAGTACGGCAACGAACAGGTGCAAAAGTGGCGCAGATCTTACAGTGTTCGACCTCCGGGCGGCGAGAGCTTGGAGGATACCCAACAGCGGGTGGTTGCTTATTTTAACAGCCGGATTCTGCCCCATTTACGCGCAGGTGATAACGTCTTAATTGCCGCACATGGTAACTCGTTGCGATCGATTATCATGCTCCTCGACGGATTGAGTCCAGATGAAGTGACAGCATTAGAACTAGCAACGGGTGTACCGATAGTGTACGAACTGAATGCTGCTGGAAAATCGATGGCTGGCACAGACGGCAAGCCGTTCGGCAAAAAGATTCTAAATGATTGACCTCAGCTTAAACTGAACACCTAAAGAAAATGAGATTGGGATAAGTGGCATCAGCATGAGTAACAAGATCCTCACGACGACAGGCTGGATAGTACTTTGGGCTGTGACTGTCATGGCGATTGTCACTGTTGAAGTATTTTGGATCGCCCGTCCAGCAGTACCGCGCGGGGATTTGGTGACCATCGAAAACTATTTGATCCAAAAACTGAGCCAACCAGGTAAGCCGAAACTGGGGAGTGCGGCTCTTATTCTGATTCAAAAGGGTGAAGTCGTTGCAGCTCATCCTTTTGGAATTGCAAATGCCGAAAAAAAATCTCCCGTCAAGATCGATCGGACACTCTACCAGATGGCATCCGTGAGTAAGATGGTGACTGCCTGGGGGATTATGAAGCTTGTAGAAGATGAAACGATTGCTTTAGATAAGCCTGCAAATCAGTACC
This sequence comes from Chamaesiphon sp., assembly GCF_041737865.1. Lineage (NCBI taxonomy): Bacteria > Bacillati > Cyanobacteriota > Cyanophyceae > Gomontiellales > Chamaesiphonaceae > Chamaesiphon > Chamaesiphon sp. The sequence continues at coordinate 16,960 of NZ_JBGSQZ010000012.1, read as the reverse complement.
TGAAACGCTGGAAATTTCCAGTGAGTCAATATAGCGATCGGGTAACTATTAGACATCTGTTAAGTCATACAGGGGGATTAGACGATCTTTTTGGCTATGCTGGTTTTCTGCCAGGTGAGTCGATTCAATCCCTTGAAGAATCGCTGACCTTGACCAAGGATTCTACGTCAGGAAAATCTCGTGGTGTCACGGTTGCTAGAGAGCCTGGACAAAACTGGCTATATTCTGGTGGAGGTTATACAGTCTTGCAACTATTAATTGAGGAAGTTACGCAACAGTCTTTTTCGGACTATATGGAAAAGGCTATCTTGAAGCCTTTGGGCATGGAAAAATCAAGCTTTGACTGGGAAGCGATCGCTGCTTCTGGTCGAACAGATGAGCTAGCAACCAGCTTTGATGAAGAACTTCAACCGAGTCCTCACCGTCGATATACAGCTACAGCAGCGGCATCCCTTTATGCAACGCCTCAAGATATGGCTCGCTTTGTTCAAGCTTATCACCAAAAGAATCTAGTTCTAAAGCAAGAAACTTTAAAGCAAATGATGCAGCCTCAGCCAGGGGCACATCAAGATTGGGGTTTAGGGCATACCTTGTATGTTGCTAATGGTATTGATGAGTATCTTGTAGGTCATGATGGGGGGAATTTGCCTGCACTAGGGCATACGGTACGGGTCAATCCTGCTACGGGTAATGGTATTGTCCTCCTGATTTCAGGAAACTTAGAGTTGGCAAGCCAGTTAGGAGATGACTGGGTTTACTGGGAAACAGGGAAGCTACCGATAAATGCAAAGCTGCGAATTTTGGGTAGCCGTTTGGTGCCAGTGTTGGTTGGGATTGGGTTAGGGGCACTGGCGATTATGATTCGGGTGTTGATGAAATAGTGCAGCTTTTACAATCCGCTTGCACACCGACTGTAAAAGCTGCTTGGTTGAGTCCGAAAAGTTACTGGCGGCGGGTGAAGCGGAGCGTTAACAACAAAGACTTACAAATCTCGATCGGTTAAAATCACGATTCTCCACAGGAGAGGCTGTGCCTACGGCAGGCTTCGCTAACGCCAACGATTCAAATCACTCCATCCTTTCTTGCCATAAATAGCATCAGATCGATAACCCGACAAGCATACGCCCACTCATTATCGTACCAAGCCACCACTTTAAAAAAGTTGGCATTTAAACCCATCCCTGCTGTGGCATCAAAGATACTGGAACGAGGATCGGTACGGAAATCCATCGACACAACTTTATCCTCGGTATAGCCCAAGATCCCATTCAATTCCCCCGCCGCTGCCGCTTTCATCGCTGTACAAATATCTGCATAAGTGGTGGGTTTGACAGTTTTAAAAGTCAGATCGATGACCGAGACATCGGCAGTGCCCACCCGAAACGCCATCCCTGTCAGCTTCCCTTTCAAGTCGGGTAATACTAGCGTGACCGCTTTTGCCGCGCCAGTTGAGGCGGGAATGATATTCTGAGAGGCTCCCCGTCCGCTCCGCCAGTCTTTTTTACTAGGGCCATCGACAGTGAGCTGGGTGGCAGTCATGGCATGAACGGTAGTCATTAAACCTTCGGCAATCCCAAAGGTGTCGTGCAAGACTTTGGCAACTGGAGCTAGACAGTTAGTGGTGCAGCTTGCATTGGAGATAATTTCATCTGTTGCCCGATCGAATTCCTGATGATTGACTCCCATTACCACAGTCCGAATCTTGTCTGGGTCTTTGGTTGGGGCAGAGATGACTACTCGTTTTGCCCCAGCTTGAATGTGCTTGCGGGCACCCTCGTAGGTAGTGAAAAGTCCAGTGGATTCAACTACATAATCTGCTCCTAGTTTACCCCAAGGGAGTTCAGCCGGATCTTTAATCGCCAGACAGGATACAAAGCGATTGTCAATGGAGATGCCGTCAGGTTTAGCTTCAACGGTGCCTGGATACATGCCGTGAGTGGAATCGTATTTGAATAGGTAGCCAAGGTTATCAGCGGGAACGAGGTCATTCACACCAACTAGTTCCAGTTCGGGATGACTCATGGCAATCCGCGCCACTAGCCGTCCGATTCGTCCGAAGCCGTTAATACCGATTTTGAGTGTCATTTTAAGTTAATTCCTGAATCTAAATTTCATTTTTACAGGTCTGTTCTCGTTCTATTTGTGTGATATTTGCTAATGTCACTTCAGCAATCGCCCGCATCGCATCTTCAGTGAAAAATGCCTGATGTCCGGTAATTATTACGTTAGGGAAAGTCATCAGACGGGCAAATGTATCATCTTGCATAATTCGATCGGATCGATCTTCAAAAAATAGTGCTGATTCTTGTTCGTAGACATCTAATCCTAATCCGTCAATTTGGGATGATTTGAGTGCAGTAATAATTGCATCTGTATCGATTAATGCTCCCCGACTGGTATTGATTAGCATTACATGAGGCTTCATTTGCGCGATCGCCTGTTTGTTAATTAGGTGATGGTTTTCGGGAGTTAACGGACAGTGGAGCGTAATAATATCTGACTGAGAAAACAGTTGGGATAGATCCATGTATTGGACTCCCATCGCCTCACATTCAGGATTGCGAAAGGGATCGTAGGCAATAACTTTGCAACCAAACCCTGTCATAATTTGGGCGGTGACTGTGCCAATTTTGCCCGTACCAACAATCCCGATCGTGCGTCCATGTAGATCGAAACCCAGCAATCCTTCGAGTGAAAAGTTGCCTTCGCGAACGCGGTTATATGCTCGGTGTAATTTGCGATTGAGTGTCAGGATTAGTCCTACGGTATGTTCGGCGACGGCATAGGGGGAATAGGCGGGAACTCGCACTAATTTGATGCCCAGATTTTTGGCTGTCTCCACATCGACATTGTTATATCCAGCACAGCGCAGAGCAATTAGGCTAACATTGTGGCTAGCGAGAGCTTTTAGTGTATCTTTATCAACTTCATCATTGACAAAGATACAAACAGCGGTGGCATCTTTAGCTAGGATGGCGGTGTGTCGATCGAGCTTAGGTTCTAAAAATGTCAGTTGATGTTGATGTTGTGAATTAGCGGCTGTAAAAAACTGGCGATCGTATGACTTGGTACTAAAAATAGCAACTTTCATGATTCATCTTAGGTTTAAAGTGTGAGAATCTCGTGAGGTAATCAGATCTACTCAGTCATTGAGCAGATTCTGGTGCAGGCTTTGCCCATCATTCGTTCTACATCGACTAATGTGGTTATGTACTGTGCCCTCGCTTGTCATTGCGAGCATTCACCCCAAAAATGCTGAACCGCCAACGTTGGTAGATGAGGAAAGCGATAGTGAGCAGCACCACAGAGATGATGCCAATCGGAGGGGCCAGCCAAGCGCGATCTCGATCGAGCAGGTTGGAAGCTAATATAGTAATGCCTGCGCCAGCGACAACATTGTTGACGAATGCAATCATGCTGGCGATTGTGCTGAGGTAAGCGAATAGTGCGCCAAGGCGAAGTGTTGGGATCGACTTGGTTTCTGGCCATCTACCGTTGTCGGCGGCAAAATATGCTGCTGCTTCTGGGCTAATAGTTCGGTAGTAGTTGCGAATGCGCGCGATGCTCTTGAGGTGTTGCATATACTCCAGCGAGGCATCTACCAGACGCACTACAGTGAAAATCCCCAGCAGAAATACGGCGGGGAGTACTGATGCGACCAGCGGGATAAACACGTCTGGAGACTGAGAAGTAAAACCAATGGCTACCAGGCAGCTTGACAGCGCAAGCATATAAAGAGAACTTCGTGCTGAAGCCTCGATATTCAGCGAACTCGCCGCTGTTTGCAGCACCAGATGCTCGGTAGTCAGTGCAGACATCAAGACTCTTTGCCTAGCTTCCTCGTCCATCATCAATTTTCTCCTCAATGTCTGGTGAGTTGTGCCGTTGCAGGAGTTTCAACTAGCAGCGAGATCTCGAACGCACACAGCCCAATCGACTGAAGGATAAAGCGGGCGACGTGGGAGTATTCCCACTGGTTCCGTACTCGTGTCCAGTCTGCTGGTACTGACTCGATCGACCATTGAAAGATCTCCCGATTCATCGGTTCTGTGAACGCTAAAAAAACAATAAACGCTAATGCGAAACAACCAGTTCCGGCGAGTGTCCACCAGAAGGCGGGTCGCTGCTTGCGGACGAGGAACGATAGCAAGGGTGCTGCCAGGAAGACGGTAATGCCCTCGATGGGGCCGCCGATATGTCCAAAGCCCCAATACAGACTCTGACTAATCGTTGTATAGAGCGATGCGTTGTAGTTCATTTTGGCTGGCAGCTCCAGTGTATGGGCGAATGCAGTACCCATTGTGAGTGCAGCTAGGACGATAGTAATAAACCGCCAAATTCTCAAGAACATCATTAATTCTCTCCTTGTTTATTTGATTGCCAGCACGCAGAAACCCTGTTCTGTCTTCACCAGATGTGCATCGATAAAACCAGCCGCTGTCAGCATTTCGGTTAATCCAGTACTCGACTGCCCAGCAGCGGAAGTAAACGCCAGCGCAATCTTGCCACCCCCAGCCATCACCCGCCGTATTTCCCGCAGCCCAGCCATCCCATCCGGCCAAACTTGCATGGAGTTAATCGCCAGAGATCGATCGAAGATGTCATCTGCAAACGGTAGTTTTTCAACTGAGCCATAGTGAAGCTGAACTATGCCTGCTGCGACCTGCTCAAGGCAGCGCTTCGCTATCGCTTTGGCATTCCGCGTTGTGGCTTGCTCGACCATTTCTTGGGAATAGTCAACTCCCACTACAGATCCAGTTGACGCTGTAGCCGCTAAAATTTGAATTGCTACTCCAGGCCCAAATCCAACTTCTAATACTTTGCTATCTGGCTGAATTTCGAGTAAAGGAATAACCCACTGCGTAAAATCACGTTTCGTGCGGGCTAGGATGATGCCACCCAGTCGCCCCAGTAGTCCCTTGGGTCGTCCAAACATCTGCATCAGCAGACCGTCTACAATACCCAAATGTTGCTGTTCTTGTGTTTTCATTATTTATTCCTTAAAGATCGTTGGTGAGTGTTAGATCGCCCATCAACACCTGAAACGATATCGTCCTGATTTTTAAATTGATTCATTCTGAAAAAAGCACACTATTTCTCACCAAAAATTTGCCATCAAAGGCGATCGGTACTCCTTCTCCATCTAAGCTCGATTTTCCTGTGTTTGCTTTTCGGGCATGGATATGAAGATGTGGTTCGCCAGTGTTGCCTGAGTTGCCAACTTTGGCAATCGCATCTCCCGATCTGACTAGCGATCCCACTTGGCTAGTGATGCTGTCTTTCAGAAGGTGAGCCATTAAGATATCAGCACCCTTACATCCGAGCAAAATATGATTGCCAGCCGGATTTTTTCGGTCTTTTTCACCTGGAACAAGATTGGGCAGATCGTTGACTAGAGTGGAGATCGTCCCATCACAAGGGCTGTAGAGAGTCTCTCCAAAAATGGCATAATCGGTTAACGAGCGCGGGGAAAACCCATTTGCCCTGGCTCCTAGCACGTTTAGTTTCATTATATCCAAGGCATATCGTTGTGTCGGATGAGTGTTGTGATAATTGATAGTGGGGCTATTTCCTCCATGTGCAACATAATATGTGCCGTTCTTTAATGGGAAAGATAGTTCGATCGGTGTGCCAGTAAAAAAATAACCCTTTAGACTAGCTATAAATAGGAGCGTGACAACAGCACTGATTCCTAACTCAAGATAATTTTTAAATGTTTTTGGAGAGTAAAGTGGTAAAGATTTGGCGTTGATGAAAGACTTGGATGCTGCGATGATAAATGCGATCGGTAATAGAAACCTGATGTAATAACTTAACCAGTCCCACCGTCCACTAAGAAAGATAAAAAGATAATAAACCAAGACCATTAACAGATTGAGCAGACAATTGAATTTACTACTAAATTGTGCCTGCCAAAGCCAAATCATGAGGGCGGCGGGAATGACCAAAAGAGTGACAATCAATGATCCGATCGCAAAAAGCATGGTATAAACCTTGACAAAAGTAATTTTTTGACAGTTAAGAGCAATTTAGGGATGGCGATCGTTGCTGACTGTTTTATGACTAATTAAACGATCGATTAAGCGGTCTTTAAATCGTCGATCGACATCCGAGCAGTAATATACTTGCGACCCTCTAATATCCGGTGCTACTTCCAGATCGTGCCCCAGTCCAAACGGTTCGAGGAATATACTAAACCCAATTCGTGCGGGTGAAATCTCACAGTCAAACAAGTCAGGCATAGTCACGTAGCCAACCGCTAGTGCATCAAAGGGATGGAATCCCTGTTTGTGCAGACGATCTTCCCAAAACGACATCCAGGGCTGACTTACCTGCCGCAACCACTGGGCAGCTTCATCACCAGATGCTAATTTGTCTAAATCTGACCGCGTAATTGTTACCTTTGTTGCCAGTTCAAAGGGGGTTAGTACCAACGGAATGCCAGAGTCCAAAACAATTTTGGCAGCGGGTGTATCTTTACGAATATTGAAATCGCGAAAATGAAACCACCATTGCTGTCCGGGATGGAATAAATCACCCGGTCGTTTTCCGGCTACCATAATAATCCGATCGATATTCTTCACCAGATCGGGATAATTAATAATGACGGTGGCGATATTTGTCAATGGCCCTTGAGCGATCATCGTCAGTTTTTCTCGACGTAGTAGGGATGAGATCGCCGCCGATGCCTGTGTCGATTTCCACTCTGGACTTCCTCGCACATGGCTACCCGCATAAATAGGCGTTCGAGCCGCGCCTCCCAAATGCCCGATCGCTTGACGTGCAACTTGCAGAGCAGTTTCACCTTTGGTATTACCAAAAGTTGTGCTGATGCCCCGCAGAGCGAGTTCTGGCGACCGGAGTGCCATCATTAATGCCCAACAATCATCCACATCATTGGTCGCACCTTGACCACAGGCTGGGTCTGTATCAATCCAGACTGGAAGTTTAGACGCATTCAACGAAGGCTTAAATTCCGATACTGAATGCTTGGTTGTATTGGTGGGATGATTCATGGCATCGATAGCAATAATGCTGCTTGTAGTGAAGAAGATTAGCAAAAGATTGGAGAATAATCCGGCGATCGCATGTTTGAGATAGTCTTTATTTTGGTAGCGTTGCCAGTAGCGAAAAGCTCGAATAGTGAAATAACTGCCGACCGCTACTAACACAGTGAATACTACCAACCCCACGGACTGAACTTCCGCTCTAATGTCTCGATTGGAGTAACTAAATCCCAAACCAAAGAGAAACGTTAGCCCAAATCCGATCGACGGAATTTGCCAACTCAAAAGACATTTACGCCGGATATTATTCACACAAGTTGAATGGTATCGCTAGCCTCAGACATTTGTTATTCAACTGAAATCACCATGAATGGAGTGCCCGCAACTGGGGCGTTTTTTTCAATTGATGAGCTTCCATCCGCGTCAGCACGTCATCCAAAATACCGATCGCTTCAGCAATAAATGGGCCTTTATTTAACATCACACACTCAGCCCGTTCGGACATGGCGACATCGCTCATTTCTCCCCGCGAAGGGATGCCATCTTTGACCAAATTCTCTAATACTTGGGTCGCCCAAATCACCGGAATATGTGCCGCTTCACAAATCCACAGCATTTCTTCTTGGATCTCGGTGAGACGCTGATAGCCAATTTGAACGGCTAAGTCGCCCCTAGCAATCATTACTCCAAAAGATCCTTTTCCGGCGGCATAGACGATTAATTCAGGCAGATTGGTAACGGCAATTGCAGTTTCAATCTTGGCAACGATCGCAGGTGGGGACGGTCGGTGTTCGCAACGTTTATCTAGCTCTTGTTGCAGTAATTCAATATCGGCAGATCGTTGGACAAATGAGTAGCCGATAATATCCGCATGAACCGCGACAAAATCCAGATCGGTTAAATCTTGTTCGGTTAGTGGACTCAGATCTAAAACTGTATCTGGGAAATTCATCCCCTTTTCCGGTTTGAGTTTGACTCCTTTGGGACTGGTATTAGTCACTTCCAATAATAGTCCTGGTTGTTCGTGGGCGATGTGGTATTGAGTATCGACTACCTGAGTCCAAATTTTGCCATCATCGATGTAGACAGGGGTGTCAACAGCTAATAAATCGAGAATACTGGGAATCGTACAGCTAGTTTGGAACTGCTTTACATGAGTCGATTTGGCGGGATCTGCTGCACTTTCGGATACGCGCCGCGACAGTACAATTCGATCGCCTATAAATATCCGCTTCTTATGGTGTGGAGCAAGTACAGCCCCAGTGCGGATTTTGGGGCCGCCTAAGTCCATCATGACTTTACATGACGTTCCTGTTTCTCTTTCGGCACGGCGGATATTGTCGATCGCGCCTTGCCAGATTTCAGGAGTATCGTGGGCGCAATTAATCCGCATACAGTTTGCGCCGCGTTGAATGAAACTTCGCACTAGCTCATAGTTGGTGGCGGCTTCAGTATCCAGCGTGACCATAATTCTGACGCGACGGTGGGGTGAGGACTCACCGAACAGTTCTTCCGTGTGCTGCTGTAGTAATCGATCGCCCTCAAAGAAGAATTCGACAGGCGGACGCTGGAAATGTCGATCGGATTTCGAGCCACAGATGACTTCTAAAGTGGCAATCACAGCATCGAGATTAGGCATCACCCGTCCTTCAATCCGACCTAATGAGGATAAACCCCAAGGCATCAGCGCAGCTTGGAGAGAGCGGAGATCGTGCCGACGTAAAGCTAAATACTCAGCTAAATTCAAGGCACTATCGATAAATGCCGTCCGCTGAATGTGTGGGTTCCACTCGTCAAAGATGGCTTTTCCTTCGCTTTCAACGGTCTGGCGCAGTTGTTGCAACGTCGATAGTAAATCCTGGGGACTGGATAGATTGAGTAATTCGATACTAGGCTTGGAAATTTGACTAACCATCTAAAAATCTCCGATTGCGATTAAAGTGTATTGAAAATCATCCAATCTTGAATATTTTTATTCTTTAAAACCGACTCAGCTTGACTAATTTCATCGTCAGTTCCTTTGACGATCGTTAGATAATATCCTCGCCCTAAAAGATCGCTGTAATGCCGAGCTTGCTTTTCCGTAATATCAAAGCCAACGCCACCACCGAGGATGCCACCCGATACGGCTCCATAAAAAGCCCCAGCCGCGATGCCAACTAATACGACAGCACCACTAAAGGCTGAAAATGCGAGTGTTGTCAGTCCAGCGACGACACCACCAACGACACTCCCCATCGCCCCGGCATCTAAGGCTCCATGTTCGATTCGTTCGACTGTGTTACCCCACACAAACCCATCTTCAGATTGGATCGTAGAATCGGTAGATCGCGCTAATATATCGGATGCTGAATCAAGATGCTCGGCAACAACTGAAACATTATTCATGTGAAAGCCAGTTGCTTTAAGTTGACGGAGTGCCGATTCAATCTGTTGGAAATTTGGGAATGTACCTACTGCATTTTTGTGTTCTATGTTCATGCTAAATATGTTGGTTTAAAGGTTTGTAATTAAAGTATTCGAGCCAAAATATGGACTAGCATCGATCGGTGCGTGGATATTTATAGCGGATTACTCCACTTCCAGTTCTGAATTTCTGGCATGTCCCGACCATGCTTGTCGATGTAGTGTTTATGCGCGATTAATTTGTCTCGTACCATCTGCTGGAGATATGCGCCCTTGCTACCCAAATGTGGCAAGCAATTCACCGCATCTTGCACCAAATGAAAGCGGTCTAACTCGTTCTGTACCCGCATATCAAAAGCGGTGGTAATTGTCCCCTCTTCCTTATAACCATGTACGTGGATATTGCGGTTGGTACGACGGTAGGTGAGACGGTGAACCAGCGTGGGGTATCCATGAAAGCCGAAGATAACGTGCTTATCTGTCGTAAACAGTGAATCGAAATCCTTTTCGTTCAACCCATGTGGATGCTCGCTGGCGGACTGGAGCTTCATCAGATCGACGACATTAATCGTCCGAATTTTGAGATCGGGTAGATATTCGCGGAGGATCGAAACCGCCGCCAGGATCTCCAGCGTGGGCGTGTCGCCACAACAGGCCATCACGATGTCAGGTTCGCTGTCAAAATCGTTGCTAGCCCATTGCCAGATGCCAATCCCTTCAGTGCAATGCACGATCGCCGCCTCCATCGTCAGCCATTGAGGGAGTGCGTGTTTGCCTGCGACCACGACGTTGACATAGTGGCGGCTGCGGAGGCAATGGTCGAAGACTGACAACAGACAATTGGCATCGGGCGGTAGGTACACGCGGACGATATCTGCCTTCTTGTTGATAACATGGTCGAGAAAGCCAGGATCTTGGTGGGTGAAGCCGTTATGATCCTGTTGCCAGACATGAGATGTAAGTAAATAGTTTAGCGATGCGATCTTGCGTCGCCACGGTAGTTCCAACGTCACCTTCAACCACTTCGCGTGCTGACTGAACATCGAGTCAACGATGCGAATGAACGCTTCATAACTATTGAACAGTCCGTGTCGTCCAGTCAGTAAATATCCTTCCAACCACCCCTCGCACAGGTGCTCGCTCAACATCGAGTCCAGTACTCGACCCACAGGTGCGAGGAATTCATCGTTCTGTACTACCCCAGCCTCCCACTGACGGTTGGTGACTTCAAAGACTGCGCCCAGCAGATTCGAGAGCGTCTCATCGGGGCCAAAGATGCGGAAATTCCGCCGCTCTTGATTTAGCTGGGCAACATCCCGAAGAAACTCGCCCAATACGAGCGTATCCTGCCCCTCCACGGCTCCAGGAGCGGGCACTGACACGGCGCGATCGCGGAAATCTGGCATATTCAGATCTCGCAATAGCAGCCCGCCGTTAGCGTGTGGATTTGCGCCCATGCGGCGATCGCCTGTCGGAGCTAGTTCGGCTAATTCGGGGATCAGTCGGCCATAGCGATCGAATAATTCTTCCGGTTTATAGCTTTTCATCCAGCTTTCCAACTGCTGAAGATGGTCGGGATGGTCGGCATCTACGAGTAGGGGGACTTGATGCGATCGAAATGTCCCCTCATTTGGCAATCCATCGACGAACTTTGGCCCCGTCCAGCCTTTGGGCGATTTCAGTACCAGCAGTGGCCAGCGCGGTCGAGCGGGGTCGTTGTGGTGCCGTGCATTAGCTTGAATCTGGCGGATTTCGACGATCGCTGTTTCCAAGATCTCAGCCATCAGTTGGTGCATTTTTTCGGGGTCGTCACCCTCAACAAAATATGGCTTCCAGCCACAACCGCGTAGAAATTGCTCCAATTCCTCATCCTCGATCCGAGCGAGGACGGTTGGGTTACTAATTTTGTAGCCATTGAGGTGCAGGATCGGCAGCACCGCGCCGTCAGTAATGGGGTTGAGAAACTTGTTGGAGTGCCAGGAGGTTGCCAAGGGGCCTGTTTCCGCCTCACCATCGCCAATGACGCAAGCGACGATGAGATCGGGATTATCGAATGCGGCTCCAAAAGCATGACTGAGTGAGTAACCTAGCTCGCCACCTTCATGAATCGAGCCTGGTGTGGTCGGAGCCACATGACTGGAAATCCCGCCTGGAAAAGAGAATTGCATGAACAGTTTTTTCAGCCCAGCTTCATCCTGAGTGACATTGGGATAAACGTCACTCCAAGTCCCTTCGAGATAAACATTGCCGACAATTGCGGGGCCACCATGCCCTGGCCCAGCAACATAGAACATGTTCAAGTCATACTTCTTGATGACTCGGTTCAAGTGGACGTAGATGAAATTTTGTCCGGGGGTCGTACCCCAATGTCCGACGACCAGCGGCTTGACGTGGGCGAGTTGCAATGGCTCTTTCAGTAGCGGATTGTCGTAGAGATAAATTTGCCCAACCGATAGATAATTGGCAGCACGCCAATAAGCATGAATTTTGCGTAGCTCTTCAGCGGTGGATTTTGTAAATCCATTAGTTGAGACATCGGTGGTTGATTTGGCAGGAGTGGCGACCATGATTTTAATTTTTAATGCTAAAGGATGATTTGAATTACTTTGTTTTCATTACATCTGGTTTACTAGTGTTGCCTTTACTTTCAAAAGTTCTGTTTTTTTCTTACAGATCTTTGGATATTTAAGATTAATTTCTGATACATTTTTTATCCAATTACTCGGTAATTTCTCATCATGCCAGCGTCTTCATGTTCCAACGTGTGGCAATGGTAGGCAAATAAACCACTATATTTCTCGAATTTCATCAGCAGCTTGACTCGCTCACCTGGCATCACCATCACAGTATCCTTGAAGCCCTCATCGACATAGCCATCCTTGACCGTTTGCCAGCCTGCTGCAAGTTCTGGCAGTACTTGGCGACTAATCACTTGAAATTTCACCCCATGAAAATGGATCGGGTGCGCCATGCCCTTCGCGTCCATCATGACTCCAGGGTTGAGTTTGTTGATAATCTCCCACTGTTCGATCGAATTCAATTGAACGGTTTCTTGTGGTGTTGCCGCGTTCATTTCAAAAAGCTGCCCATTCATCACCCATTTCATCCCTTGGAGTGAAAGCTCAACTGGACGCGGCTGGGCGACATTAATGGCATCTTCTGGGCGCAGTAGGGGTAGAGCGGCTAGTTTAGTGGGGAGTCGTAGGGCTTCGGTTTCCGATCTATCGATCTTGACTTTAAATAGCATCATCGCTGTACCGAGTTCAGGGGCATTATTAGAATTCATCATGCCACCCATATTGCTACCGCCAGCATTTTCGGCTCCTGAAAATACCAGACTATCGATCGAAATTTCTGTCCCAACTTTTAGTTTGGTAAAATCTGCCCAAACATCGATCCGCTCACCTGGAGCCAGCATCACGTACTTGCGAGTGACAGGCTGAGTTAGTAAGCTCCCATCAGTGCCAATAACTGTTAGGGGATCGCCATTGCTCCACCCCAGCTTGTAAATGCGGGCATTAGAACCATTAAGAATGCGGAGGCGATAAACTCGCGTCGCCGCCGCTAGAGTGAAGTTGGGCTTGCCATTGACGAAGATCTGTTGACCTAAAAAGCCCATCATGCTGCTCATGTCACCCATGCCGCTACCCGATCGATCTGAGTTATTCATCCCGCCCATACCGCCCATGTCTCCCATGCCGCTATTACGGGGGGTACCGAGTTTACTGCCGAGATAGAGGAGTTGATTATTGGTGTCTAAGGTACGATCTTGAAGAACGATCGGCACTTCATAAGTCCCTGAAGGTAGCTTGAGAGCGACTTCTTCTGGATCTGTCACGATAAACAGTCCCGCCAAGCCAGCGTAGGCTTGCTGCCCCGTCAGCATGTCTGGATGCGGATGAAACCAGTTCATCCCCGCTCGATTAATCACCTCAAACTCGTAGACGTAGATTTGTCCAGGCTCGATCGCAAAGCGAGGATGTCCATCCATGTCCTCTGGCAAAATTAAGCCATGCCAATGCACGATCGAAGATTGTCCCTGTGGCAAGTTATTTTGAAAGTTAACCCGGACGCGCTGACCTGTTTGGACGCGAATAATCGGGCCTAAATAACTATCGGGAATAGCTTGTAAGCTGTTTGGATCGCCTTTAACTAGGGTTGCTGCATAAGACCAAACTTGGGTCATTTCTCCCGCTAAGATTTGCACCGTTTTCGGTGCAGCCTGAAGGTTAATTTCCAGATCGGGAATGAATTGTGGATTCGGGGTGCGGGCTACGGTGTTCTGTTCGGGTATTTTCGTAGTTGAGGGTTGGGGCGAACAACTCGATAATAAGCTGTGCATTCCGCTACTGAGCAGCAGTCCGCCTGCAAAGCCACTCCCTTGCATGAAGTTTCGACGAGTGAGGGGATGTTGGTGAGTGGCTTTAATTGGCATATAGATCGTATTTTATAGATTTCTGGAAAGTGATTTGAGATCGAAGCCTCAATCAGTTAATTTAATGCGCCGTAACAACATGGCATTAATCGAAACAACAACTGTCGAAACGCTCATCAAGATTGCGCCGATGGCTGGCGTTAATAAAATCCCGAAGGGAGCCGCGATACCTGCTGCTAGAGGAATACCGATAACGTTGTAGCCAGTCGCCCAAAACAAGTTCTGAGTCATTTTGCTGTAGGTTGCTTTGGCGAGTTTCAGTGCATAGGTAGCATCGAGCGGATCGCTTTTAATTAACACTAAATCGGCAGATTCGATCGCGACATTAGTTCCCGCACCGATCGCCAGTCCCAAATCTGCCTCAGTTAAAGCAGGTGCATCATTGATCCCATCGCCGACAAAAGCGATCGGTTGTTCGGCTTTGAGCTGATGAATCAACGCAGCTTTGTCTTGGGGTAAGACACGAGCGTAATAGCGATCGATCTTCAAATCTGCTGCAACGGTTTTTGCCACTGCTTCGGCATCTCCGGTAATCATCACCACCTGCACGCCCATTTGCTGTAATTTGGCTACCGCTGCGCGTGCGGATGGTCGGATTTGGTCTGCTAATCCAAATATCGCCAGTACTTGCTTATCGTCCATTAAGACGATCGCGCTTTCACCCCGCGATTCACTTGCTTGTAATCCCGATCGCAGTGCTGGTGGAAACTGTAATTTCAATTCTTGTACCCATTCTGGTCTGCCAACGCGATAACGCCGACCGTTGACTACACCTTCAACGCCTTGACCTGGAACAGCTTTGAAGTCACTCGCCTTGGCAAGCTGACTCTGACGATGATTAGCTTCGAGCACGATCGATTGTCCGAGCGGATGTTCTGATAAGGATTCTAGCGAGGCGGCAATTATTAAAGCTTGCGGTTCATCAATGCCGTCGGTATAAATTTCCTTAACCCCGAACTTGCCTTCTGTCAATGTGCCTGTCTTATCAAAAGCGATCGTTTTAATGCCTCTTGCTCGTTCAAACGCCTCGCGGTTTCTTACCAAAATCCCGTTTTTAGCAGCCATCGCCGTGGCATTAATCGTGACCAAGGGAATTGCTAAACCCAGCGCGTGAGGACAGGTAATCACTAGCACCGTCACCGCCCGATTGATGGCAAATGTTAGACCGCCCGTACCGATCGATAACCACACGATAAACGTCAGCGTAGATACCCCGATCGCAATCAGAGTCAGCCAATAAGCCAACCTGTCGGCTAGGGTTTGATATTGACTTTTCGATGCTTGAGCCTCCTCCACCAGCCGCATAATCTGGCTCAGAGTTGTTTTATCGCCAGTCCGAATCACTTTAATTGTCAAAGCACCTTCGCCGTTGACTGCCCCTGCGACTACTTCATCGCTAGTTTTTTTGACGACTGGACGCGATTCGCCAGTAAGGAAGGCTTCGTTGACGCTAGAGGTACCCTCGATCACTTCACCATCGATCGGGACTTGTTCGCCAGGACGGATCAGAATGCGATCGCCCTCAGTTAACGCGCTCACCTGAACATCTTCAATCCGCCCATTGACTTGCTGGTGAGCCACAGCAGGTACCAACTTAGCGAGATGCTCTAAAGCGCGGCTGGCTCCTTGCACAGAAGTCATTTCAATCCAGTGACCGAGCAGCATGATATCGACTAAAGTTACCAATTCCATGTAGAAGGAATCGCCTGGTAATCCAAAAGACACTGCCAAACTGTAGACATAAGATACAGTAATCGCCAGCGCAACCAGCGTCATCATCCCAATTTTCCCGTGGAGTTCAGCCCAAGCTCCGTGCAGAAACACCCAGCCACCATACCAATAAATAACCGTGGACAGAATGGGCGTAACCCAAGCCACGCCAGCAAACTGAATCGCTTGGTAATTAAACCACATCTGAAACATTGGTGACAGATACAGTACGGGCAACGTTAACAGCAGACAAACTAGGAAGCGTCGCTGGAACATCGCGGGGCTGTGTCCTGCGTGTTTATCGTGTCCGGCATGTTCGTGACTGGAATGTTGAGCTGGATCGTGCTGGTTCTCGACGTGACGCGGATGGGGTAGGTTTTGCTTGTCCCGATCGCGTTCGCGGAGCGTTGTCTCTGGCAAATCGTGTTTCACAACTGCACCCTCCTGGGGATTATTTTAATCTCGGATGTTCGCGTCTATAGACTAAGAACTGGATGGATGTCTATTTATTAGCAAGATAGCCAGCCTGGACGAGTGCTGCCTTAATTTATGATTCGGGCGATTTAGTTTTTGTTAATACAGTTGTGACGAAAAAATATCTACCAATAGGTAGAGACATAATTCTACTATTTGTAACAATGAAATCATTTTAAATCTCGGCAGAAAAATTGCTCCGTCAAACTTTTGATTTTACAAGTAAAAATAATATTCACTATATTCCATCATATTAAAAAAAGATGAGGAACCTGTGAGGAAAGCCTGAAAAGTAGATATTTGCGATCGCATTTATATTTCATTTGTTTGAGTAATTACTTCAGAATCCTTCTCGAACAGGATGGCAAGCAGCAACATTGATACGGGAGCTGTAATTCCCCACGGAATTGCAATTAGAGTGGGGCCGACCAATCCGGCGATATGTTTTGAGTTTGTCACTTTAACTGCTGCGCTCACAGGATTACCGCTTCAACTGGTCGCCGTAGGGAACTTGGCATCTCTACCCCTCGCCCGAAACGTACCACCAGATCGGGTCGGCCAGACTTCAGCCCCAAAGCCCTCGCGAAATCAGGTCGCAAACTTGCTTCCTCAACAGGCTGGTTCAAAAAGGCATTGTGGATGCCGAGCGCAGTTGCTTGGAGCGCAAACCGCTCGTAACAGCGACCGACTTCGACCCAATTAGCCTTGTTACTAACATCGGAGACGAACACGGCAATGCCTGCGGAACTGCGAATATTTCGTGTATTTTTGTCATTCTCTGGCTGCGCCCGAATTAATAATTTGAATAACAGGCTCCCCAGCCAGCGCGGTATCGATGGATTTCCGGTAGCACGAAGAGACAATCCATCACCAGTGCGGGCTGCTTCCTGGTCATTAAAGCGAATCCAGGATTTCAGTTCCTGCATAA
>NZ_JBGSQZ010000008.1:0-31319 GCF_041737865.1 Chamaesiphon sp. | reverse complement strand
CCGAAAGCCATTCAAGAAATTGATTATCGATCCCTTCCCAGATCGAGTGAACAGGGAAGGGTCATTCTTTTTTGAGCCATCCGCTCAACCCTGCTTGACAACTGCACTTGCGCCTTAACTTGTCACGAATCGGGTCTCCCGTCCAGAAGCAGTATGCGCTCAAAATAGTAATTCATCTTAATGTTATTTTATCTGAGTTTTTCTAGATAAAACTATGCTATTGTAAATCCATGATAGTTAGAGAAGCAAAATTAAAACACGGTACAGCAGAGCAATATTCTGCCATTGATGAAGCCATCCGAACAGCACAGTTCATTCGGAACAAAGCTGTTCGGTATTGGATGGACAATCAAGGTACAAATAAAGCCGATCTGTATAGTATCTGCAAGGATCTAGCCAAAGAGTTTGACTTTGCTAAAAAGCTCAACTCAGCCGCTAGACAAGCTAGTGCTGAACGTGCTTGGGCTGCTATCTCTAGCTTCTACGCCCGATGCAAAAAAGGGGCAGGGAAGAAAGCGGAAAACGCGGTCTTGGGGTTTCCCCAAGTAGAGCGATTTTCCAAGACAGGTTTTCCAAAGTTTAAAAAACATTGCCGCTCTGTTGAATACAAAGTTTCAGGCTGGAAGCTGTCGGATGATTGCAAATCAATCACATTCACCGATGGTTTTGAAATTGGAACATTATCAATATTTTGCAACAATGAAACTCAAGAAGATCTCCACACCCTGAAGATTAATCGTGTGCGGATTGTGAGAAGAGCAGATGGGCATTATGCTCAATTTTGCTTTGATGCCGATCGTAAAGAGCAGGGTAAATATTCTGGCAATATTGTCGGATTGGATCTAGGGCTGAAGTTTTTCACCAAAGACCAAAATGATAATGCCGTGATATATCCCCAATTCCTGATTCATGCTGAAAAGCAACTCAAGAAAGCTGGACGACGATTAAGTAAGAAATTTGTGAAAGGTGCTAAACCTCAATCAAATAACTATCACAAGGCACGGAAAAGACTAGGTAAAATCCATCTCAAAGTAAGTAGACAGCGTAAAGACTGGGCAATCAAACAAGCTCGGTGCGTAGTGGCATCTAACGATGTCGTGGTGTATGAAGATTTGAAGATTGCGAACATGGTCAAGAATCATAACTTGGCTAAGTCTATTTCTGATGCTGGTTGGTATCAATACACTCAATGGTTAGACTACTACGGCAAGATTTGGGATAAAGCAGTTGTGGCGGTGAATCCCGCCTATACATCCCAAGATTGCTCTAATTGCGGTCATAGGGTTAAAAAGTCCCTCAGTACTAGAACCCATTCATGTCCTAACTGTAAAATTGAGATATGCCGCGATACAAATGCGGCGTTGAACATTCTGCATAAAGGCTTGAATATCCTTGGAGTTAATTGGAATAAACAGCGTGGCGGGTCACCCGAAGCGAGCTTTGCGGGGGTAGCTTCCCCCGCAAACGTCGCGCCCCAGCACAGTACTTCTGGGCAAGAAGGATCTGCCTTGTGAGAATGAGGGAAAGCGCGGGGAGAGATGTACCTCTACAGTCGATGAGCAATCAAAGACTGCAAGTAATTCTCTGTGAACCGTGAATAAGAATCCCCTGCTTTAATGAATCAAACCGCTTGCGGTGAGAGAGTGCAAGCATGGGGAGTATGTCAAGTTCATACTCGATCGTCAAGAATAAAGGGCATAATGGTCTATGGACAAAACAATTTTCTTGGACATCAATATTTCGCAGTTGCCTTAGCTAGCGATCGGCTCGGAAAATTTTCACCCAATGGCTTACAGTTTAAAGGCAACCATCGATAATTGTCTGTTGCCAAGCTAAATCATTTTAACAAAATCTTACAGTACGATCGATTCGGTTTGGCGAGATCGATCGTGTAGTCTAAAAACGAGATCGATAAATCGTCACCACATCGAAATATCTTTCCGTTTAAATCTATTCACCCATCTAAATCCCCTTCAATCGTTTTTATGGATTACGAACAGCCTCAACCAGAATCTGAAACTGAAACTACTCCAGCATCTGAAACTAATTCCGAGCAACACCATCAGCCGCAAACTGAGGGTAACAGCTCTACACCAGTACCTAAAGCCGAAAATCCCTGGATCGAAACCCTCAAAACAATTGGATTGAGTGCTGTATTGGCGTTTGGGATTCGGAGTTTTGTGGCGGAGGCTCGTTATATTCCTTCTGGTTCGATGCTCCCGACGTTGCACATTGACGATCGACTGATTATCGATAAAATTAGTTATCGCTTTTCTAATCCCGTCCGTGGTGACATCGTTGTCTTCAATCCTACCGCTCAATTAGAAAAAGAAAAGTTCAAGGATGCTTTTATCAAACGGGTAATCGGCTTACCTGGAGATCGGATCGATGTCAAAGACGGTAAAGTTTATGTCAATGGCAAAGTCCTGACTGAAAAGTATCTCGATGAAGCTCCCGCGTACGACTGGAGTAGTACGGCATTGACTCCCGATGGCATCGTACCTCAAGGTCATTATTTAGTATTGGGTGACAACCGTAACAATAGCTATGATAGTCACTACTGGGGCTTTGTACCTAAAGATAAAATTGTCGGCAAGGCTACGATCAGATTTTGGCCGATCGATCGTGTCGGTGGGATCGATCCACAACCTAATTATCAGTAAATTAGTTGAAAGTTAGTAAATTAAACCTCGACGATCTACCTGAAACTTTTAGAGCCGCTCGTCAAATCTAGTTCTAAAACTCCCGTATTTAATCCAATACTGCTTGACTTGATGATGGGGAGTATGTAGACTAGCTGTGGCTTGATAGAGGATCACTTGACATCGATCGCCAATCCAAATTTTGCCGATCGATTCAACTGAAATTAACGATCCACCTAGTGCTGAAATACAATCAGTAAATCGCTCGATCGTACTATAGTCTACTGTCTCAAATACGAATAAGTTGCCAGAGGAAATCAAGTGTCTGCTCCGAACCCAGCATTGCATTTTCTTCTCGGCTTCTGGTGGTAACATAAATGAGAATTATGTCGATCGCGAATTAATTTCGTCTGCAAAGCTGGCTACTTTCTCAAATCTCAGCATCCCAAAAGCTGAACCCCAAATTTTTTCATGGGTATTAATATCCATGCCTTTATCGAGACTTACCCAGGTATTTTCAGTTATTTTTACATCACTGATGAGATAAGTCATCGCTCCATTGCGTTCGATCAAACATTTATCGCCTGGTTCAACTTTTCCGCGAAACATATTTCCTTCACGCTGAAAAATCATCGAACAATTACAGCGACGTTCCAGACAATCTGGCGTAATGGTTTTTAAAATCTCTGGCTCTCGGGCTGCTCCAGCATATAGCATCGCATCTTTGAGGCTATAGTTTTCGATATAAGTATCCTCGCCGCGATCTACTAAGCGATGTACGCCCTGACGATAGGGACTCCACAGATCGTAATCATATACCTGTTCGGAATAAAACCCGATCGCGTTAAAAAATTCAAACGGTAACGGACGAAAAAAGATCCGAATATGAGCGTAATGTTGAGGCTCCAAAACCGATTGTTGATGATTGCTAAAATCACCAGCCATCCAAGTTGCCAACAGGATCGAATCACTCATAAATTATCAATTAGGGAGTAGCCATAGCACGTAATTCTGATGAAAATGAGGCAGTGACAACGCCAGTACCATCACTAGTTTTGATTGTCGATACCCGAAATCTGAGATTGGGATTGACAAACCAGATTCTTTCTTCTGCCGCCGCTCGATTGTATTCAGTAATTAATACAAAAACGCCATCTTCAGTGATGTGATAGCGAGCTGCTGCTGCCATCGTCTCAGCATACCCTCGATCGCGTAATAATTGACCCCGATCGGGTGAATTAGGATCGGGAATCGGCACTAAGATAGTACTTCCTTTGAGTACCTCATCGTTCCAGTCTGACTCTCCCTCCCAACTCATTTGGAATGGAACTACAGCTTGACTCGGATCGATGTCATATGCTTGGCAAAGTTCGATTACTGCTGGGTTGTCAGGAGTGAGCGCGACAATATCGATCGCCGATCGCACTGCCTCAAAGTGACTAAAGATCATATGATGAGCACTACGTTGGGATTTCCATTGCCCGATCGAACTTGACACAAACTGAGTAATATCCATTCGTACCCTAAATTAACATTTTTGGACTTCGACTAATCAATTATCAAAGCGATTCTCCAGAGCAGAGGCTCTGCCAACGAGTCAATATTAGCCCAAGTCTATTTGAATTGTTGCGGAGATTTTACCCCCATGCCCTTTCTAAGGGGAGGGGGCAAGATCCCTCTTATCAAGGGAGTAAAGCCCCCCTTTATAGAACCCATTTGAGATCTTCTCAGGAGAAATCGATAGTCCAGCCGAACATCTAGACCATTTCAGTGATACTGACGATTTTGCCGCTGGTACGGTTGATGCGTTGAATCTGGGGAGTCATCCGATCGCCACGTACGATATATTCAGTAGTACTAACGCGACGAGGGCTAGTGAATTTGGCACCTGTAACGACAATTCTGAACATTTTCTTGCTAGCGTCTCCAGAACCGCCCAGACTGACGCGGGATGCGAAAACCTTGCTCGTGCTATTGGTCGCAACAGAGTAAACTAGTTGGGAAGATGTCACAGCACTACTGACTTGAGCGGGGCCACGATCGATCGCGATCATTCGATTGTAAGCTACTTGACTTTTGCCAGCCTCACTATCAGTGCGATTGTAAGGAACGATATTTTCCCCAAAAGCCGATTGATACTCGTCGCTATCAATGTAAGAATCGATCTCACTCTCATAACCTTCAGCTACACAACGCACGATATGTGCGGAGACTTCTGCTTTAGATTCTGGCGCACGTCCTAAAAAGTGCATGAAATTCAGTTCGGTGAACCGATAAGGAGCGCACTTCTGGAAATAACGCTCTTGATAAAATTCAGATTTGCCCACCGCACGTACGAATTCCCGTACAGAGAGGCTACCATTTGCCAATTGAGATTCCGCCGCTGATAAGCGTTCGCTTTCCATCATGTGGGGATTGCCCAAAACATGCTTGTAAACTGCGCGAATCACTGCTTGCACGTCGTCAACAGTGCGATTGGGCCATAATTCCATCCGTGTCATAGTTGCCATGATTATTTCGATCCTAAATTATTGTTATCTTGTAAATATCTAGGCAAAAGTTAGCGATCGAAACCGCAAAAATCTTGCTAGGGGTAGTGTTTAATTTTGAATTAAGGTTCGATACCGATGCTCATTTATAGAGCGAACATTTGTTTGAGTAGAGATCTAAATCCCCACTCAACAACTGTTCTAAAGCCTAAAGCCCTAAAGCCTAATCTAAACCGCAGTCATACTGACGATCGAACCACCTTGCTTGTGAATCCGTTGATAGGTTTCTGACAACTGCTCGTAGGGCACCATGTAGACTTGGTTGCTCCGACGGAACTTGGAAATGTTATTGAGCTTGTTAGCACGATAACCAGTCACCTCAATCCGGTAAACCTTGCCTTGCTCATCAGCACCTGCACCAAGACGAGTGCGAGGATCGATCGGCGGATTGCGGAAGGTGTTACCTGGAGCTGTAACAGCCGTAGCAGTAGCGTTAATCACCAAAGAGTTAAGTTTTGGTGACTTGCCTGCTAAGTCTGCCTTGAAGGAGCTAGTAGCTGCCCCACGTACCAATTGGAACGTGTGGGTAAAGCCCACCATGTGACTAATCGCTTCGGTCTTGTAGCCACGAATATAGGGAACGATATTATCCCCAAACACGTTTTGATACTCATCGCTGTCGAGGTACGAATCGATTTCAGCATCAAAGTCACCAGCATCTAGGATCGCACTGTGAGCTTTCATTTCATCATAGCTATTCGGCGCACGTCCTAATAGATGGCGGAAGTTCAACTCGACAAAGCGATAGCGGGGACAATCACTAAAGCGGGACATATATACGTCTGACTTGGCGACAGCACGGACAAATTCCCGTACGCTATATTCACCGCTTCTAAACTGCGACTCAGGAACTACAGCCCGTTCGCTTTCCATCACATAGGCATTGCCTAGTACTTGGCGATAAACGGCGGTGATAATTTCTTCGATCTCAGCATTAGAGCGTCCGGGTATCCACTCGATCGGTGGAGTTTCGTCAAATCGGCTAATACCCAATCGTGAAGCTGGTCCAAAATACATTTATTAAGTCTCCCTACGGCAACGGTACTAAATCTGAACACGATCGTCTCAAAATTTTGGGCGATTTTGGCATTACATTTACAAGTAATAACCATTAGTTTGTCAATTATGAGAGAGTTTAAGCTCTAGCAACTAACTTATTTGGCTACCTTACCCGCCCTAACGATCGATAAGCTTTTATAATCTTGTCTATACTAATCTTCATCTATTCTTGTAGCTCCGATCGCTAAGAATCATTAAGCTGTAGTGTTGAGATTTATTGCGTGGAATCTGGGATAGTTGATAGTTGATATAGCAATCCTAAATAAAAAGTTAGGTTGACGTAGGGTGTGTTGGGCTGCTGCCGTAACGCACCAATATTTAGTACCAAGGATCTGATTTATGATTGCTATAGTACTCCGGTGCGTTACGCTTCGCTAACACACCCTACACTATTTACCTGTGACTTCGACTTTAAAAATAGTGCCAACGGGTTTGCCCGCGATCGTCATTTCCCAACCGATCGATCGCAAGAATTGTTCGCCTGACTTGGTTTCGACGATATCTACGCCCCATTGATTTGCTTGGAGTGCGTCTGGAGCATCACTAGTGGCGGGAGTAGTCTTGATGCCACCTAAAACCAGGATGTCAAAATCGATCTTCCCGATCGATTGCGTGCGGCTATTAACCAGCATCTGGGCACAAGTTTCGCCTACTTGTTGAGGTGTGAGTAAATCCGCCCGACAGACAATTTCGACGATCCAGTGGGGACTATCTACCTGACGACACTGGATTTCTGGGTGAGTACTGAAGCCTTCTGCAAATACCTGGGTGAAGGCTTCCCGACTCAGGGCGGGGACGCGATCTTCGGCAAGGTCAAAGTTGTGAGAAAATAACATTCGCAGGGCTGGGGACTCATTCATGGCTAGTTGTGAAAGATTTTAGCTGAGTAATCAAATGGTCGAAATAGGGGCTGACGATCGCGTGTTGACTTGGCTCGATCCGGCGCAAACTAGCTGTCTTGAGTCCTTCAAGTCCGACTGTCATGGCATCAATCGGCACTTGTAATTCCTGATAGAGGAGCCGCAAATTGTCCAACCCATCGGCACTAGTATATTGGGCATTGCTGCCCACGATCCCATAGGTAATAGTGCGAAGATAATGCCAAAAGTCCCGCCAGCAAGCCTCAGCGCGTTCGGGAGGATAGAGTCCGCCCCCTGGCTCGGTAATCTGGGGAAATTGAGTGTAGAGTTCGGTTCTAGCTTCGGCAATGATTTCGACGACTCGATCGCGTAATAACTGCCCGACTGGGATCAGCTGAGAAGTCGGGGGTGAAAGTACCGCAATTTTGGCGCAATCTTCATCTGTGAGATACACTCTGGCATCTTCAGCAGCTTGAAATATGGCAATACTTGCGGCTGGATGCTGCAACTCCCAACTAGCAAAGCTCACAATTCTGGCTCTAGCAATCAGTTCTTTAATTCGATCGGTCAGCATTGGAAATTTTTGAATAAAAGTTAGACTCTATCCAGAGATATAGCCATCCCAAATGAAAAGCTAGGTTAATGTAGGGTGTGTTGGGCTGCTGCCGTAACGCACCAGTATTCGATCCCTATCTGATTTAGGATCGCTATATATCCAAATTCATTATATCCGCATGGCTTGACGAAGCTGTCACCACATAACTCGATCGCCATAGTGGGGTTCCTGGAGGTTGTTTGCTGACATACGCCAACAGCTCTGTAACTTGTGCCATCTGCAATCTGAGCGGTCTTTTTTGGGCATCAGCCAACCATCTCAACTCTGGCAACTTCGCAAAAATACCTGCCCACAGATAGTTCGTACCGACAGTTATCGGTTGCAAGAACTCAAACGGCGACGGTGGATATTGGGGTAAGCGTTGAATTGAGCCAGTTAGCACGGGATTTGACATCAGCGGGGATGGAGACAGCAGCACGATATTGCCTAGTGCATCTTGCTCTACTAAAATCAGATAGCCCAAGAATCCCCCAGGTATCTCTAATAATACTGATGTCCGACTGGCGATCGTCTGTTGAAACTTTTCCGAGCCAACTCCATCCCACAGACTAGAATCTGGCACATGCTCCGGTAATACTAGCCCAAATCGATCGGACGCATCCGCCGCCAAATTCCACAATATTTCCCACTGAGTTGTCAGATTGCGATCGAACCATTCCACATCACTAAAAAAATCAACTCGATTCAACTTCAAGCCAGTGAAAATCGCTTCCCAAGTCTGGCGATCCAATCTTTGCCCATTGAGAGCTTTTCGCGCCGCCTGTTCGCCGATAAGTTCGGGGACTCTCGATAATAATTTCTTGGTAGTACCAATTTTTCGCGCGGTTAGCATCGTTTTCCACTTAGCCAATCTCGCGCCGGAGATCTCGATCGCTTGAGCAGATCGATCGGAACTATTAGTTTGCATATAATTTTGATTTTAGCAGGAAGGAGGGAAACAAATCCCAAGAATGCCAACGATTGTGTCTTGAAAAGGTACTTTACCTGGGGAAACCCCAAGACCGCACTTTTCGCAAATCGTGGCTAGTGATGCAAAATCCGGATGGTGCGCGGACTAATCTAATATGTCCCTAAAGCCTAAAGCCTAAAGCCTAAAGCCTAAAGCCTAAAGTGGCTAGAGTTGGGTTTTGCTAGGAACTATAATCATTGAAAAATAGGGAACATCGCGCGGCTCGACATCTTCTATCGAGATAATCTTTTGATCCGTTGCTGTTGCCCGTTCGATATATTTTGCCCGATCTAACAAATCTAGATCGCTTAAAATCTGCCGAACTTTATCAAAATGGCGACGGAGTTTGATAATTGCCACAGCATCGGCATTGACTAATTGGGTAGTTAATACTTCAACTGATAAAGTCGCCGAAAGAACACTAAAAATATCATTACGGTAACATAATGGCATCCCGATCGCAGCGGCTGCACCCATCGGTGAAGATACCCCAGGTACGATTTCGGTAATGAATCGATCGGCTAATCGCGTAAATAAATACATGAACGAACCGTAAAATAATGGATCGCCCGCACATAATACTACGACATCTCGCCCCGCTGATAAATGAGCCGCGATCGGTTTAATCGCCTCAGCATATAATTCTTGGGCGGCTTCAGGATCGAGCGCACGGGGAAAATGAAAACAGACTTCGATTTGCTTACCAGTTAGATAGGGTGCGACAATCGATCGGGCGATGCTTTCATGGTCGTTTGCTGACTGATAGGCGACGACAGGAGCCGCTTGCAGGAGCCGAAACGCCTTGAGTGTCAATAACTCTGGATCGCCAGGGCCAACCCCGATCCCGTATAATCTCCCTGTCTGGATGGCAACCATTATTCCTGCTCCGTGGCTAGTGCATTGACAGCCGCAGCAGCCATCGCACTACCACCGCGTCGTCCGTGAATTGTGATAAAAGGTACGCCTCGACTATCTGCTGCTAGAGCAGCTTTTGATTCCATTGCACCCACAAAACCGACAGGGAAACCGAGAATCAGTGCGGGTTTTGGTGCGCCCTCGTCGAGCATTTCAAGCAATCGAAATAGAGCCGTTGGGGCATTACCGATCGCGATGACAGCTCCAGCTAAATAAGGTCGCCATAGTTCTAGAGCAGCAGCCGATCGAGTATTCTCTAACTTGGCGGCTAGATCTACCACCTGGGGATCTGGGAGCGTACAAATAACTTGGTTTTCCACAGGTAAACGTTTGCGCGTCACTCCATCTGCTACCATCCGCGCATCGCACAAAATCGGTGCCCCATTTGCTAGTGCTTTTCGTCCGACTCGAACTGCATCGATCGAATAATCCAGATCGCTGACAATATCAATCATCCCACAAGCATGGATTAGTCGCACTGCTACGGCATTGAAATCAGTAGGTAAGTTGTCTAATTGTGCCTCCGATCGAATCGTCGCAAAAGATTGACGATAAATTTCCGCACCATCGCGGATATAGTCTAGGGGTGCTGGAATCGTAATTTTAGACGGCATGAAGTATTTGGTGCAGTTGAACTGGAGATTGACGAGTCGTAAATGACTCAAAAGATTCTTGGGGATTAAGCCGCTGATGATGATAAGCCGCGATGAGATTGCCGATAGCGATTGGGACTGATAGCGGTGCTAAAAGATCGCTCTGCTCTGGCTCAGATCGGTCTGTAAAGCCCCCGATCGCCAGTCGATAGCTCCTGGTTCGTTCGTCTCCCCAGAGGGTGATATCTGCTCGATCGTGTTGGGCGCAGGATTTATCGCAACCGCTGAAATGGATATTCAATGGTCGATCGAGTGTAAAGTTAGCGGCTAAATACTCCGACAGGGCGATCGCATCCCGTTGAGTATCTGTCGCGCTAAACTGACAACCAGTTGCACCCGCACAGGCTCTTAATAAACTACTGGGATGATTGGCTGTTGTCACCAAGCTTAAATCGTTAATTAATCCCTGCACCCTCGCCAGATCGATCGCCTGGACATCGGGGATAATCAGATTTTGCCAGGGAGTTAAGCGGATCTGCCCACTCCCATACCGAGCGGCGATGCTCCCAACACCCCGCACTTGCGATCCACTCCATCGTCCCAACGGCAACACCACTCCCAAATAGTAGCAATCCGATTGGCATTGCTGATGTACGCCTAAATGACGATCGCTCAATCTAGATTGTGTCTGTGCAACATCGCCATTTTCCGTAGAGAACCGCTTTAGATCGAGGTTTTTAAAAACAAAACGCCTGGAAGTACCGAATTCTCGTTGGACTACTTCCCCAAAACCTGTCAATCCGTAGTGCCCGATCGCATCCCGCAGCCGTGGTTTTCGACGTGCATCCCCACCTAATACTTCGCTCCCGCGTCGATAACTTTGAGCAATCGCCGCCAACATCGGCACACATTCATCCGAGTCTAATCTGACATCTACAGGTAGCGGTGGATCGCCTCTTTCTCTCATCCCTAAATAGAGACTAAACTCGCGACTTCCAACAGCTAACAGCGTAATATCATTAGGTCGATCGACAATCCCCACACTTCCACCACCATCGAAACCCACACTAAATTTACTCGACAACACTCCCAATTCGGGATGCTCGGTGAGATATTCATGCCAAGCATCAGCCAATGGACGCACATCGATCGACTCCTGCGAGTCAATTCCCGCAGTCGGGCTAATCATAATATTGCGGATGCCATCGACAGCACTATTACCCGCCGCCAAACCACAGTCTGCTAATTTACTTAGTAACTCTCGATCGAGATCTTTGGCTAGCGATCGCAGTTGCAAATTCGCGCGATTGGTAACTTGAATATACTCTAAGCTGAGTGACTCTAGTAGACTCGCGATCGTCAGACACTGAGACTCATTTAACACTCCACCTGGAATTCGTAACCGCGTCAACAAACCATCACGAGCGATCGCAGGATGGTAAATATCTGGACAGATCGACCTTTCAACGGACACTGAATGTAACTCCTTCCCGATGCGACGCAGGGAATAGTAGATTAGAGTACCGCCTGCGGTACACTCAGGCACGGTATTCTGACTCGAAGCGTTCGCTCCATCACAGTTGCGGCACAGCCCTGGATTTTCACCAGACTTCCCCGATCCTCAGCTAGACCAATCTAACATGAGATGGTGACTCGTTGCCCTGACCAGATCGGAACAATCCCACTATCGCCCCGTCACAAACATTAAATTCACATTTTCCGGTAGGCAGTTTGGACTCTACATCCGATTCCAGAACAGTCGAATTCAGGCTACAATTGCCTTGTGTGTGAGTCAGTATAAATAACCATCCAAAGCTATGTCCCCCAGCCCACTAACCATAGTTGCTCAAACCGCCATTGGCGTGTCGGTTAGATCTGCTACCTCAGAGCACGAACAGCAAGTTACTAAATTGACTAAAGTATATCCAGTCGATCGACAAGAAAAATTCCTCGAACTTCAAGCCGAGGTTGAAACGCTCCTCTGCCACTTACAAGCTCTTCAACAAGTACGTCGATAATTTGTCAAGCAAAACTTTCTAACTACTCCCTTCCTAGTGTCAAATTAGACATCTGGTGTAGGGGGTGAATGGTGAATGGTGATGTCTCTCGATTGAGTGGGAAGGGAGTATCTAAAATAGCAGCATTTTAAATCAGTACACGGATCTGTAGGTTGGGTAGAGCAAGGCGAAACCCAACACACCCAACCAAAGTTTCTTTCATTCATTAGACGACATTTATGTCGGCTCAGTTGCTCGGAACGAGACACTCAGGTTAAATATTGGTGCGTTACGGCTTGCGCCTAACACACCCTACATCAACCTAGCTTTTCATTTAAGATTGCTACATGCGCTAGTTTTTGATACGGAGTTTGAGTCCCTGGATCGACAACGAAATCATTACTTATTACTTATTACTCAATCACCTAAATTAATTCATACAAAGTACTGCGTTGCCGATCCTGTCGATCGATCGCCCGAATCGCACCTTGCAAATCCTCCACCGACAAACACGTCCCGCCCTTAGCTCCCGCCATCGTCGTAATATGCTCCTCCATCAACGTCCCACCCAAATCATTACACCCCCAAGTAAGAGCAGTTTTCGCGCCTTCTAGACCCAACTTGACCCAACTGGGTTGATGATTGGGAATATAGTTACCGAGGAAAATTCGCGCGATCGCCGTTAATAATAAATTATCGGCTAAAATCGGCTGATCTCGTCCGACGCGACTGCGGAGAGGTGTGGGTGCTGATTCTCCCACAAAGGGGAGGATGATAAATTCAGTGATTCGGGTAGGGTAATTGTATTTAATTGCGTGTTGTTGAATCTGTTTTAACTGCTCTAAATGAGCGATCTGCTGGCTGGGTGTTTCGATATGTCCAGCTAACATGGTACTAGTAGTCGGCATCCCCAATCGATGAGCGGTGGTAACGATTTCAATCCACGTAGCACTATCGATCTTTTCAGGACAAATCACCCGCCGTACTGTATCATCCAAGACTTCCGCCGCCGTACCTGGCATCGATCCTACGCCAGCTTTTTGTAAGGCAACGATCGTATCTGCATAGCTCACCCCATCTTGACGAGCGATAAACTCGACTTCCTGCGGCGAAAAAGCGTGCAGATGAAGTTGGGGAAAAGTGGTTTTAATCGCGGTGACTAACTCTACATAATAAGTCAGCGATCGACCGTTAATTTTCGCCCCTGGATGCAATCCCCCCTGCATACAGATTTCTGTCGCCGACAGCGCGACTGCATCTGCGGCTTTGGCTAAGATCTGCTCAGTACTCAGCCAGAAAGCACCCTCAGTGCCCTCGTCCCGCCGAAACGCACAGAAACTACAGTGCTGTTCGCAAATGTTGGTGAAATTAATATTGCGGTTAATCACGTAGGTGACAGTATCGCCGACTTGGATTTGGCGCAACCTGTCGGCTGTGAACCGAATTCGATCGATAATATCTACATGGGTTTGAGTCAGCAGCAAAAGTGCGTCTGTGGTGGAGATATCATCGCCTTGTAGGGCTAGATCGAGAATGCGATCGACGATGTTAATGTCTGAAGCAGTTGGTGTGGTAATTTCAGACATATCGAGCTGTGAATCTACCCACCCATTTTAATCAATCTGGACTCGATTGTCGCAAATCAAAGCTTTACCTCTGACACAATTGGAGGAATTAGGCGAGGCGTTATTAGATTTTAGTCAAATGGAAGATCTGGTGGCTTGGTTGGATACGAATCGTAGTAGAATTACGCCAACGATTCAAATAAACGCGATCGAGTCATAGTATTGTTAACGATCGATCGAACCAAATAATCGCCCGTAGCAAGACATTCGATCGAACATAATTAATATTATTTCAATAGCTTGAATGTTGAAGCCAGCAATAATCAATTACTCAATGCTTTCATTTTTTCGATCGAGCCTGCCACATCGGGTAACTGCTGCCCATACTTTTCGGCTGTTTCTAACCAGATATCGGTCACAATTTTTAACTCATTGAGAACTTCATCTAAGGTTTCTCCTTGTGCCAAGCAGCCTTTCAATGCTGGGATTTCGGCAACATAACCACCTTCTTCGCAGGGATAAATTACAATTGGATACTGCATTAGTCTTCTTCCTCGTCTACTGGATCTGCCGCTTCGATTAATTCTAAAACTTTTCGGACGTAGATTGCTTTTACTCGGTTGTTGTGAATGGGAATCACAAAATTTGTTTCTGCATATTTGAAAATATGGTGACTACCTGGAACTCTATCCAGGTAAAAACCTTCATATTCTAGTAAATTACGGATGTCGGAAAAAGTTGCATTCTGAGGACTATTTGTAAGTCGAGCGATTAGTTTTTCTCTTTTGCCCATCGTCACCTAAGTAAAATTAATCCGTTTTTAAAAACCAGGAATTACTCATCAATGTCCCGCAGGGCTTGGGCGATCTCTTCGGGATGGGTTTCGGCATAATCCCAGGCGGTGGCTAGATCGCTCTCTGTAAGCTGGGGATACATCTGGAGCAAGTCTCGATCGCTACAGCCGAGATCCTGGGCGTTGACTAGCTCCCAGATGGCAATCTGGGTATTGGCGATGTAGGCTGCGCCGCTGTTAATCTCTGGTGGTTGGGCAATTTCTGGCTGGATACTCACCAAGCTGTGCGTCAATAATTGGATAACGCGCTCTTTTTCGGTGGGTGTCAAGGCTAGTAGCTGGGATTCTAAGTCTTTGAGCGTCATAATTTAAGATAAGCCTTAGATATCCAAAAACAGCATTATAGATTCTAATTATGCCTTACAGCCATCTCGATGAGAGTAACGGACACAAATCCTTTCAACTACCTGGTTCGCGCCCTCATTATAATCCCGATCGACCCGGACAAGTAGAGCATATTTGTCTGGATTTGACACTAGATATCCCTAACCAAAGTTTTGCAGGTAGTTGCACGATTCAACTAAATCCCGTGCGAAGTGGGATTGAGTCGCTGACGCTGGATGCCGTAAATCTCAATATTCAAAGTGTGGAGATTGACGGTACTAGCCACGAGTTTAACTATGATGGCGAACTGCTGCATATTCCGGTGCAGCTCGATGTGGTAGCGGGAAAACTATTAAAAGTCGTCATCAATTATGGGGTAGATAAACCGCAACGGGGTTTATATTTTATTCAGCCGGATGCAGATTATCCCGATAAACCGACTCAGGTATGGACGCAGGGTGAGGATGAAGATTCGCGCTTTTGGTTCCCCTGTTTTGATTATCCTGGGCAATTAGCAACATCGGAAATCAAGGTGCGGGTACCTGAAGATTTTATCGCTGTTTCTAATGGTGAATTAGTTGGCACCGAAACAGTTGGCACCGACAAGATTTATCACTGGTTTCAGCAGGAGATTCATCCTACTTATCTGATGACTCTGGCGGTTGGTCGTTTTGCCGAGATCGCCGATAGCTGGAATGGTAAGTCTGTTACTTATTATGTGGAGAAAGGACGGGAAGAACAAGCTAAACTAAGCATGGGAAAAACTCCTCGGATGATTGAGTTCTTCAGTGAGAAGTTTGGCTATCCTTATCCATTCCCTAAATATGCCCAAGTGTGTGTAGATGATTTCATCTTTGGCGGAATGGAAAATACTTCGACAACACTATTAACCGATCGATGTTTACTTGACAAACGGGCATCTTTAGATAACTTTAATACTGAGAGTTTAGTCGCTCACGAACTGGCTCACCAATGGTTCGGCGATCTAGTCGTCATCAAGCATTGGTCGCACGCTTGGATCAAGGAAGGGATGGCTTCTTACTGTGAGGTATTGTGGACGGAACATGAGTATGATAAGGATGAAGCAGCCTATTATTTACTCGGTGAAGCCCAAAGTTATCTGAGTGAAGATAGCGATCGATATCGTCGTCCGATCGTCACTAATATCTATCGGGAAGCGATCGAGTTATACGATCGACACATCTATGAAAAGGGTGCTTGTGTCTATCACATGATTCGGACAGAATTAGGCGATGAGTTATTCGATCGATTCGTGCATACATTCGTCAACGATAACGCGCACAAAACTGTTGAAACGATCGATCTTTTACGCGCGATCGATAAATCAACCGGACGAAATTTAGCCTTTTTATTCGATCAATATGTCTATCGCGGCGGACACCCAGACTTTAAAGTTGCCTATAGTTGGGACGGGGATAGTAAGCTCGCCAAACTTACCGTTACTCAAACTCAAGCAAAAGAGGGAATTCATACCCTCACAAATGACTTATTCGATCTAAAAATTCCGATCGGCTTTGGTTATGTCAAAGACGGTGTTGCTGATGTCAAAGTCACCAAAATTCGCGTCTATGAAAAAGAGCAAGTTCTCTATTTCCCGTTCGAAACTAAACCCGATTTCATCAGCTTTGATGTTGGCAATAACTATTTAAAAACCGTTACGCTCGAATACCCCCTACCCGAACTCAAAGCACAGCTCAAGTCAGATCCAGACCCAATTTCGCGGATCTATGCCACCGAAGCGATCGCCAAAAAAGGCAACCTCGAAGCTGTCAAAGCTCTGACTGAATGCCTTGCTAATGAAGAATTCTGGGCGGTGCGACTCGAAGCCGCGCAACAGTTAGCAACGATTAAACTCGACATCGCCGTTACTAATTTAGTCGCTGAAATTGGCGATGAAGATGCCTTTGTGCGGAAGGCGATCGTTGATGAATTGGGTAAAATTAAAATGCCTGAAACCTACGCCGCAGTCAAACAACTCGTCGAAGCAGGGGACGAAAGCTATTACGTCGAAGCCGCAGCCTGTCGCGCCTTGGGTGGGATGACTACCGCCAGCCTCAAAGACAAGCAGGAAGAAGTCATTAACCTCCTGACGGAAGTACTCAATACCCGCGCTGGCTGGAATGAAGTTGTCCGAGCAGGTGCGATCGGCGGTTTGAGCAAAATGACCGATTCACCCACAGCACTGAATACCATCCTAGAATACGTCAAACTTGGTGTACCTCAGCCCCTCCGTTTGCCCTCAATTCGTGCCCTTGGAGCCATTTCTAACGGTCAATCTGATGCAAATTTGACGGTAATTGTGGAGAAGTTAGCCGAACTCTCCCGCGAGTCCTTCTTCCTGACTCAAGTATCGGTAGTTAGTGCCTTGAGCCAGATGGCAACTGTCAAAGCGATCGGTGTACTGCAAGGTTTAGCAAATCAAAGTCCCGACGGACGCGTCAAGCGGATTGCGGATGAAGGGGTGCAGAAGGTACAGAAGAAAATCGGTACGGATGGAGCAGTCAAACAGTTGCGCGAGGAGTTGGAAGAAGTCAAGAAAACCAATCAGGAATTGAAAGGTCGCTTGGAAAATCTGGAGGCTAAAAGTAAACAGGTGACAACGTAAATTATGATAAATCCCCGACTTCTGTGAGAAGTCGGGGATTTATTAACTAATCGATCATACAAGCACGTAGATCGTTGAGAGTAATCATTAATGTCATTGGTTCGATCGGGGATTCATTAAAACCTAAAGCCACATAAAAATTCTTAGCTTCCGCTGAAATAGCATGAACGACGATCCCGCGAATGCCGACAGTATCTGCTGCTCGATCGATTCTCAATCCAGCATCTCGAAATAACGCCCGTCCTAAACCTCGCCCCTGACAAGAACTATCGATCGCGAGTCGTGCCAAAATTACTACCGGAATCGGGTTTGGCATATTGCGCCGAAATTTATCTACAGCAGTTGCGCTACTAATTCCCCCAGAAGCAAGTGCGTAATATCCAACAACTTTATTGTCCTTACAGATAACAAAAGTTCTAGTTGCGCCACTGGTTTGATTGGTAAAAGATCGCAGTTTGAGCCAATCATCGAGAGCTATATTTCCACAAGCAAAGTCAGTTAGATCGTGATGACTAGCCAGCAGTTCTGGTGCTGTGAGACTCATTCCTTATCCCAAGGTGCTGGAGTTTGCATTGTTTTACGCAAACGCTGATTCGGTTGAGGTGCTGCATCCAAAAGCGCAACAAATTCAGCATACACTTCTGGACTAACTGAAAAAATAGTCCGATCCAATAAAGTTTCCACCGCAGCGTTCCGCGCAGCTTCTAATATAAAATCAGTACGATTCTTACCTTGTGCTTTTGCTGCTAAATCGATTAAATCGCGTTCTTCTGGCTTAATTCGCAAATTTAGGGTGTTCCGTGGCGTTGTACTTTTCATATTGTTGAAGATATCGCCTTTATCGATCGTGCTTAACTTTATATTAGCGCAGCGTAATGTCGTTGTCATTACGTAGTTCGATCGAGTCTTAAATCCGCCTATGGAGCATCCTCCAAATCACTGGTGTAGTATTGCCACTGATGCTGGTGATATTCGGCAACTTGGGGCTTGAGCTTAAATTTCAAATCTTGTCCAGGTAAAACATCAACTTGTAAAAATGAGTAGGGGTGCTTCTTATAGGCACCCCGCCCAGTCTTACCGATAAACTGATGGGATGCGGCGACATCCTGCAACTTGCCATCGATTCGTTCTTGGAGGATGTTCCCCTCCTCTCGTTGGCGGCGCAGACTAAAACCACTCCCGCCACAGACAACCCATTTTATGCCTCTGTCGGCATGTCCCGTATCTAGGGTTTCGATGTGTTCAAAGCAATGGGCGTGACCGGATAGGACTAGATCTACCAGGGGACGCTTATCGATGAGCGGCTTAACTGCGAGTTCGACACGATCGAATACGCCGCGCAAATAATGCCGCACCGCTAGGGTTTGACCTTGGTGCCATTTGGTCGCTTCAGTCACATAGGGAGGATGATGAAAATAAATCATCCGCCCGCGTACTGTTTTGTCTTGCCAAGATTCGATCAGTCCGCGCTCTAGCCACTCCAATTGTTCGTAATCGATCTGTTCGTTTACCGTGTTGGGGTCGAGTTGTTTTTCGATATCGCTGATTAATTCTTCGATCTGTTCGACCTTACCGAGTAGCTCGTCGAGGGATTCTGGTTCGTTGAGGGTGGGCTGGGTTGCTTCCTTTGGATCTAGGTTTTGAATGATTTGCAGATGCTCTTCTCGCTCTGCTTGCAATCGCTCTAGATCTGCGCGAAGTGTCTGGCGGTGAGCGTCTCCACGATCGTTCGATTCGATCGGTAATGGGGCATTAAAGGTATTAGAATCTAGGGCAAAAAAGTCGATCCCCCCATAGCGAAACCGATAGTAGCGGTTGGGGAGGCGGGTAAATTTCCCTGGTTGATAATGTAACCCTTTACCCGTGGAAGTCTGGGCTGTGTAGTGTCGCTCCAGATGCTGCTGAAGTTCGGATTCGGGAATATCGTTGAGATAGTCCAAAAAAGCTCTAGCATAAGCATCGCCCTGATAAGATCCATGCCAACCGACATCCAAATCGATCGAGTAACGAAAAGCTTGCCGCAGTGGGCGTAGGAGCTGGGACAGCACGCCATACGCGATCGGGAGGTCATAATAATCATGATTGCCGAGGACGGGCAAGAATGGGCGATTGAAGACCATCGCGTCATAGCGAATCTGCTTGAAGCGATCGCCGCCAACTAGTAATTCTTGATACGGCCGAATAAAGTTCTCTGGATACTGTTCGCTCGATCCGACTAGATAAACGACATCCCCCGTATGGAGGATAAATTTGGCTGAGGGTACCGATCTGACCATTAGTTCGGCGACGCGCCGCTGGGGACTATCGTGCCGATGCACGCCATTCCCGCTGTCTCCCAATACGCAAAATGTGAATCCCTGAACTGGATCGATCTCATCATCTAAGCTCAGTTGCGTCCGATCGATCCCGAGTTGCCTAAACAATGGATGATGCCACCGTACTCGTTCCTGCATTTTGGCAATCTTACGGGCGATCGTCGGATCGGAAACTAACTTCATTGCTGATTGATGTGAGTTATCTCCTCTATTTTAAAGGATTCTCCACAGTGGTGAGTTGGAGACTAGGATAAGATTGCCAATTTTTTCTACTACTTATACCTAAATAAGTAGGTAGGTGCAATTATTTATAAAATAGATTATGTCTAAAACCTAGCTGCTGGGCAGTGCCCACCCTACGCGATATCTGATATCTAATTACGCCCATCTACTTAGTTGGGCCGATGGGTCGATTTGGAACCACTAAAAAAGGTTGGGACAATTCATGAATTGCCCCAACCTTTTGATTAAAAACCTGCTGGTACGGTTGCCGAATCTGTTAAAATTCACCTGCTAAGGCATCAACACATCGATCGCAAACGGTAGGATGTTCGCTACTATCTCCGACAGTGGGTGAATAATTCCAACAGCGATCGCATTTTACGCCCTCTGCTGTGATTACCCCAATTTTGCCACCTTCAATCGTTGTCTGATGTTGCAATCCTTCCAGTTTACTCGCATCATCGATTAACTCAACTTGAGACGCGAGGAACAGGTACCGCAGTTCGTCGATGCCATTGGATTTGGGTTGGGGTGCGGGTGTTGTGATGGCTGCATTTGTCGGTGAAATAGTTGCCAATTCCCCTGTCGGTTCGACTGAAGATACTGTCCGTGTCGGATAAGATTGGGTACCGACGATCGTATTTTTATAAGCAATTACTCGATCGATTGTTTGTTGGCGTTTATCTGTTGCCCACAAATTACGTACCACAAACAACCCACTCATCACTATTCCCACAGATTTTAAGGCAGTTTCAAATAAGGGGATGCGATTGATTACTTCCATCAATCCGATGACCACATACAAGCTGATGCCAGCAGCTAATAGTAATAGTAAGTTAATCAACGAGGCTCGCTGTCTGTCGTAAATCTCACTGACAATATCGATCGCTCCATCTAGTACTTTTCCCCTAGTGTGCAACAGTTCTTGCACCGATCCGAGTTGGGGGCTACTGACTAATCGATCGATCGTCGGAGTCCGAGAAGCAGCAGCATCAGCACTAACTAATACCCCTGCGCTCTTATTCCCCTCCTCTCCGAAAGGAGACGCTTCGCGAACGGAGGGGCTAGGGGTGGGTTCCGAATTACGAATAGGTGCGGGCGTATAAAACGACAACTCCTCTAATTTAGCTCGCAAGATCGGATCTTCCACCTGCAATAACACCTTAGCTTCCAGCGAAGAACCGATCGCTTTATCAGTTCGTGCCTGTTCCATCACCTTATTTACATCTGTCCGCAGGTCGCGAATTTTGTCCCAAGTGACGGCTAGATCCGGCTGTGACCACTGTGGATCGAGTTTTACCCAACCGGACTCAAATACGGATTTATAAGGGTTTGGATAGGGCAAGTATTGCCAGATATCTTCAGCTAGATGACAGAGAACGGGTGCGATCGCGCGGGTAAGATTTTCGAGGATAATAGCTAGTACCGTCTGACAACTGCGGCGGCGGAAGGAGTCAGGTGCGCTGATATATAGCCGATCTTTAGCGATATCTAGATAGAAATTGGATAAATCGACAATACAGAAATTCTGAATTGTTTGGAAGAATTTAAAGAATTGATAGCGATCGAATGATTCGGTAATTTCGGTAAATACTGCACTCATCCGGTGCAACATATATCGATCGAGTTCTGGTAATTCCGCGTATGGAACGGCATCTTTCGCCGGATCGAAGTCGTGGATATTTCCAAGTAGAAACCTGGCTGTATTCCTGATTTTGCGGGAAGCATCAGACAACTGTTTGAGGACAGTCGAGCCGATTAATACATCATTAGAATAATCTACTGATGATACCCACAGTCGCACGACATCTGCACCGTAAGCCGGATCTTTCTGGGGATTTTTACCTCCATCCATCACTATCATTGGATCGATGATATTTCCCAATGATTTACTCATTTTCCGCCCCTTTTCATCCAGCACAAAGCCGTGAGTGAGGACGGTTTTAAATGGAGCGATGCCATTATTGGCGACGCTAGTGAGTAAACTAGATTGGAACCAACCTCGATGTTGATCTGAGCCTTCGAGGTACATATCGGCTGGATAGGCGAGATTATCTCGTTGTTTGGCTACCGCTGCCCAGGAGGAGCCAGAATCAAACCAGACATCCATCGTATCTGTCCCGAGCCGATAGCTGCGTCCATTGTGACGATAAGCTTCGGGTAATAATTCCTCAACTGACATCGAATACCACGCATTAGAACCATGTTCGCGAAAGATATTTTGAACGTGGTTGATGGTTTCTTCAGTTAGTAGTGGTTCGTTAGTTTCATTATCATAAAAAACTGGAATTGGCACACCCCAACTGCGCTGACGGGAGATACACCAGTCAGATCTTTCGGCTACCATCGGTCTGATCCGATTCTCACCTTGAGCGGGAATCCATTCTACTTCAGAAATTGCTTTTAGAGCCGCTTCTTTAAAACCTTGTACCGATGTAAACCACTGCTCGGTAGCGCGGAAGATTGTCGGCTTCTTAGTCCGCCAATCGTAGGGATATTTGTGTGGGTATGCTTCTTCCTTGATTAAGGCATTTTGTTCGAGCAATGCTTGAATTACTAATTCATTACCATCGCCTAAAACATTAGCACCTTTAAATAATTCCCCCGCTTCCTCTGTGAAATTTCCATCCCCATCTACAGGTGCCAGAATTGCTAGCCCATATTTCTGACCCACGATATAATCTTCTTGACCGTGCCCTGGTGCAGTATGGACTAAACCCGTCCCCGATTCAGTCGTGATATAGTCACCACCGATGATAATCGGACTCTGGCGATCGTACAGTGGATGTTTGTAGGTAGTGTGTTCTAGATCTGCACCTTTGATGACCGCTTGCTGAGTCAAGGTGAGATTCAATTTAGCGGCTAAACCCTCCACCATATCCGCAGCCACGATCGCATATTTACAGCCACTATAATGATTGTCCTCCAGTCCGGCGACTTCGACGATCGCGTAGTTCAGTTCGGGATTCACCGCCACAGCCAAATTCGCCGGAATCGTCCACGGCGTAGTCGTCCAGATCGCGACAGCGAGATCGTCCTGATATGGCTCTAAAATCGCTCTGGAGGTATCTGTAACGTGAGTGACTTTAAATGCCGCGAAAATACTCCGCGAAACGTGCCCTTCGGGATATTCTAGCTCGGCTTCTGCCAAGGCAGTCTTAGAACTGGGACTCCAGTGAACGGGTTTCAAACCACGATAGATATACCCTTTCAATACCATTTGCCCGAATACGCCGATTTGTGCCGCTTCGTACTCCGGTTGTAGCGTTAGGTATGGCTTATCCCATTCGCCCCAAACACCCATCCGTTGGAATCCGATCTTTTGTTCCTCAACCGTTTTCAGCGCAAATGCCGCCGCCTTCTGACGCAGTTCCAGCGGTGAGAGATTGCGACGCTCCTCCGGCTTCATATCTTGGATTACTTTAAGCTCGATCGGCAGTCCATGACAATCCCAGCCAGGAACATAGCGCACCTTCCGCCCGTTGAGCAATTGGTAACGGTTGATGATATCCTTGAGCGTTTTATTGAGCGCATGACCCATGTGCAGCGTACCATTGGCATAAGGCGGGCCATCATGCAGCACAAAAATCTTGCCAGGATTGGACTGTGACAGCCGTTCAAAAATCTGCTCGTCTGCCCAGAATTTTTGCAGTTCGGGTTCCCGTTTGACAGCATTGGCGCGCATGTCAAACTCAGTCTGGGGTAGATTTACGGTATTTTTGTAGTTTCCTGGTGCTGCCACAGTGGTAAATGCTGAATGGTTTATGGTATCTGTCTATTATAGAGTGTGAAGTACCGAGTCTGAGGTAATTGTGCTGGTTAGGAGTAGCCATGCCGAATCATCATGGCTATTGCTCTAAATAAGTTCAGTTTTTCCTACTGTCGCTGAACCAGCCGACTCCGTTGGCATCGTCGTCGATGGTGATGGTGGCGGTTTTAGGAGTGCTGTTGTTGTAGCTGGTGATTGAGCCTTTGCTAACGCAACGCTACGCGAACGGCTAGATGTCCAGTTGGGAGATCTTGGATCTTAAAGGCAAGGTCGATCGAGGTGTTGGAGTGCCAGATCGAGCGGGCGGTAGAATAGATGCTAGTTAGCAATGGACTAGTGTGATGTATCGCAAGATTAGAATTAGAGAGTTGCGGGAAAGATATGCTGCTGGGGAGCGTAACTTTGCTGGATATACTGTCAAAAGTGGAGGAGATGAATTCTATGGGGACTTTACTGGTATCAATCTTGTTAATGCTAGACTTGATGAAGCCTATATGGAAGGTATTATCTTTCGGGATACCGACTTGCGTAGTGCGGTCTTGGTTGATTGCTGTTTAAATGCTGCCGATCTCACTAATGCCGATCTCAGAGGTTGTGATTTGAGAGGGGCTAAATTCGGAGCTGCTAATTTGACTGGTGCCGATTTGCGTGATGCCATTTTTAATAATACTGACTTTTATGGAGCTAATCTCACAAATGCTAACTTCAGTGGCGTAACTCTCAACGCTAGTCTCCGCAATGCGATATTTCTCAATACCATCATGCCAGATGGCAGTATTCGGACTAGCACTCTCTAATAAAATTCCAGAACTAGTTAATAAACTAGCATTCAAGTTAGAAAACTGCTCCAGAGGATCGGTGCCTGGAACAAACACTTGACTTTTTAGAATAGCCGTGACAAAAATGTAGGGTGGGCAATGCCCACAGACCATTTAAAGCCGTAGCAAAAAGAATTTCAACTGTTTTATTGATTACCTACGGTACGCTAGACGATTCTCCGATGGAGACACTTCGTGAATCAGCAATCTCTTCACTAATCGATCGCCAAGCGTCTCTGAAAGAGAATCGCCAAGTGTGCCAAATGCAATCGAACTTGCATTCAATAAAATTATATTATTGTGTACTCGATCGCTCTAAATATTCGGATTGCTAAATCGATAATGGTGTTGCTGAATATTGCCCACCCTACAAGATATTTGATATTATTCTGACTCAGATCGGGAGCGGTAATATTAATTTGGTGATGTCGGAATGCCTAAATAGTCAAATAGGGACTTTGAAGTAGTCCAATCCAAGGATCTAATCAGCAAATCATCCAAATCGTCCGCTGTCATACTTCGCAATCTAGTTTCAATCTCTGGTGAAACCTCTCCAAATCTCACCGCTAAGAGTTTTTTCGCCGTTTCCAGCTTGCCTCTAGCTTCACCTTCAGCTTGGAGTTCTTTAACGCGCTTTTGATAAGCAGGTTCTTGTTGCAAAATGCTCATGGTATTTACCTGTTGTGGATCGAGCGATTCGGTGGCTAGTCCTTGAATGTGGATGCAAGATTCATTACATGCTGAAATTATATCATTAGCCAGCGGTAGGTCGGGATACAAGCGATCGATGTCACGATAGGCTCTCAATACTATATCGGGATTGTTACTCAGCAGCTTGAGCAGCAGCGTATCTTCTGAGTATGGTAACTTTTCGAGAACGACGATCCCAATTCCCGTTTGTGGATCTAGTCTATACACATGTTTGCCAAAAATTGGATCGGGTTCGGCACGAGTGCGGAGTAGTAAGTTATCGCCGCAGTTGGATGTCAAAATCCAAGTAAAAGGCATGTCTGGGGATAGCGGAGTAGGTTGGCTTGCGGTGTTTTTATCCAATCGCAAATCGCCAGAGCGATCTGTGCGTAAATCGTTTTCACTGTACCAATAAACTTGTTTGCGAAGAATGCAACTATTGAGATGTTCGGGTTTGAGGTAGCGGCTGTAGTGCTCGACGATGATGGTTGGATGAATTTTCATCATCCGCCCTAACATACCTAAAAGCTGCTCTTGTTGAGGATTAGTCGGACTGTTATTTGTTAAACTTTTGTAGAAAATGTCGATAAACAGTTCTTCTTTGAGTCTCACCGCTCGTTGGGTTTCCTCAATTTGGGCGGGGAACAGCAGTGGGAATATCGCTTTGACAAATTTATCATGTGGATGGTGGGGTTTATCTGTCATCGGGAAAAATCAGCTCTGCCCACCAGTGCGGGTGTTGTGATGCTAAATCATCAACTAATAGCGGTTCTTAGCTCATCCGATCGTAACACATCGACTTCTGTAGAATCTCCAGGAGCAGCGTTACTAGATTTCCACTATCGCGATCCTAATACTGGTGCGTTACGGCTTGCGCCTAACACACCCTACATCAACGTAGCT
Source organism: Chamaesiphon sp. (assembly GCF_041737865.1). Taxonomy (NCBI): domain Bacteria; kingdom Bacillati; phylum Cyanobacteriota; class Cyanophyceae; order Gomontiellales; family Chamaesiphonaceae; genus Chamaesiphon; species Chamaesiphon sp. Next base: position 5,054 of record NZ_JBGSQZ010000008.1, on the reverse strand, counting down.
GATAATTTAGGATTGCTATAGTCCCCTCGTCTCCCAGTTCCCCAGTCCCCCCTCGAACATACGTCAATTGGGCAACGCCAAATAATTAACTTGCTTGGCATTGGGGACAATAATGAGTACCTCTACCGCCTAAGCGGATTTTCTCGATCGGTGTGGTGCAGATGCGACAAGGTTGATTGGTACGATTGTAAACCCACGCCATGCCTCCGTAGTTGCCGTTGGTACCTTGGACATTGAGGTAATTACTAAAAGTGGTGCCGCCTTGCTCGATCGAGGTTTCCAGGACTTTGATGGCGGACTCACGCAATAGTTTAATCTGAAATTTTGTCAGATTTCCAGCAGGAGTACTGGGGTGAATTTTGCTCAGAAATAAAGCTTCATCAGCGTAGATATTTCCCAATCCAGCTACCAAGGTTTGGTCGAGAATCACCGTCTTGATATTGCGCTGAGATTTCTGGAGTTTAGCTGCTAGATAATCGACACTAAAAGCCGGATCGAATGGTTCTGGGCCGAGTTTTCCCATCCCCGTCATCACCTGCTCTGGCTGTTTACTAGCGGGAATCCACCACATCTGTCCGAATGTCCGCTGATCGATAAATCGGATTTCCCATTTACCCAGAAACAAGCGCACGCGGGTATGCTTGTGCACCTCTGTGTGGCTCTCTACCCAGAGCAATTGCCCCGTCATACGGAGATGCACTCCCAACCAGCCAGCAGCTTGTGGGGTGCCTGTGGAGACTAGTTGAGCGTATAAATATTTGCCCCGCCGATGCCAATTCTGAATTTTGGTATGCTGCAAACCAAAGTCAAACTCTTCAGGCGTATCGGGAGATGCGATCGTGCGGGGTAATAATACTTCAGTGCCAGTAATTTCTCGATCGAGTGTATATCGATCCAAACCCCGACGAACTGTCTCAACTTCAGGTAATTCCGGCATTATTGGTTAGAATGGTAACTAAGAAACGGGTTAGGATCTATCTAACTGAGATTAGTATAGATCGATCGACCCGACCCTAGACCTTCTATCTTCTATTTTGTGTCTAACTCTGTCTTTGATACCGAACATTTATTATTCACGCCAGCATCGCCAGATCGAGATGCAGTTCCTACGATCTTTGCTTTTCCCAATGAGTATACAGTCGGGATTACTAGTTTAGGATATCAGGTAGTCTGGGCAACTTTAGCGATGCGATCGGATCTAGATGTGCGGCGGCTATTTACAGATGTCCACGAGTCTTTACCTCGTTCGCCAGAATTAGTTGGATTTTCGCTATCTTGGGAATTAGATTATGTCAATATTCTCAATCTATTAGAGTTTTTAGAAACTCCCATCCGCAGCACCAATCGCGGTGACAACGATCCACTAGTCTTCGGTGGTGGGCCAGTCTTCAGCGCAAATCCCGAGCCGTTTGCTGACTTTTTTGATGTGATTTTAGTCGGCGATGGTGAAGATTTATTAGGTAATTTTATAACAGCTTATCAGGAAGTTCGGACAGCCGATCGACTAACCAAACTTCACCGATTAGCTCAAGTACCTGGAATTTATATTCCCAGTCTATATCAGGTTGAATATGATGATAACCTAATTACTGCTATTGTACCGATCGATAGTAGTACGCCGCCAACCATTGCCAAGCAAACTTATCGTGGCAATACACTTTCTGCTTCCACCGTAGTTACCGAAAAAGCAGCCTGGGAAAATATTTTTATGGTCGAAGTCGTCCGTAGTTGCCCAGAGATGTGTAGATTTTGTTTGGCAAGCTATCTGACTCTACCCTTTCGAGTTGCCAATGTCGAAGAATCTTTGATTCCGGCGATCGATAATGGCTTACAAGTGACAAATCGCTTGGGGTTACTCGGTGCATCTGTGACTCAACATCCAGAGTTTCCAGCACTACTAGCACATCTAGCCCAACCTAAGTATGATGATGTCCGATTGAGTGTGTCTTCTGTTCGCACAAATACTGTTACGGTTCAGTTAGCAGAAACCTTAGCAAAACGTGACAGTAAATCACTCACGATCGCCGTTGAAAGTGGCTCGGAACGGATTAGAAAGATTGTTAATAAAAAGTTAGAAACTGATGAAATATTCCAAGCTGCGACTAATGCTAAAGCAGGTGGTTTAAAAGGATTGAAGCTATATGGAATGGTTGGAATTCCTGGCGAAGAAATTGGTGATGTCGAAGAGACAGTTAAGATGCTCTGCTCTGTCAAAAAAGCTGTTCCAGGCTTACGCCTAACATTTGGATGCAGTACATTTGTGCCGAAAGCTCACACACCATTTCAATGGTTTGGAGTTAATAAAGAAGCCGATAAAAGATTGAAGCTACTTCAAAAGCAACTGACTACTCAAGGCATTGAATTTCGCCCTGAAAGTTATAATTGGTCGATGATTCAAGCGATTATTTCCAGAGGCGATCGCCGGATCTCTCACCTACTCGAACTCACCCGCAGTTATGGGGATTCGATCGGCAGTTTTCGTCGCGCATTTAAGGAGTTGCGGGGGCAAATTCCCGAACTAGATTTTTACGTCCATCAAACTTGGGATACTCATCAAGTGTTACCGTGGAATCATATCCTGGGGCCATTACCCAAGCCTACTCTAATTAAGCACCTAGAGTCAGCAACAGAGCAGTTTGCGATCGCCAACTAAGCAATCCTAAATGAAAAGCTAGGTTGATGTAGGGTGTGTTGGGCTGCTGCCGCATGAGCACCAGTCTTTGATACTTCTATTTCCTTCGGTGCGTTACGCTTCGCGATAACACACCCTACAATATTCTTACTAAAAACCTAATTATCAATTAATTTAAGCTAATCTAATAGCATTGGCAGTTGAATTTTGGAGCTACAATTATGCTAAATCTTGGCAATATTAAAAATTACCCAGCACCAGGTAGGATGTTTAGCTTCCTGCTAGTGCTAATTCTATTATGGTTGCCAGGTCTAGCACTGATATATTTGGTGATGGGTAGTACACAAAATCTCGAAGATCCTGGTACCAAAAATTTACTCTCAATCCTGACGATGGGATTACTCGCGATCGAGTTTATCGCGTTACTACCCTGGTGGGGACAAAAAGTATATCAGCATCCCAATCTATATTCCCGTTATGGGTTAGTTTTCACTCGCCAGAATGGATTATTATTGCTCAAAGGACTTGCGATCGGATCGTGCTTCACTTTCGCACTATTTATCACTCAAGGGCTATTTGGTTGGTTGACATGGCAATCCCCTCGCTTACCCATTCTCCAATTATTATTAGAAGGTTCGGCAACTGCGCTGGGTGTAAGTTTAGCAGAGGAGTTATTTTTTCGAGGGTGGATGCTAGATGAATTAGATCGAGACTATTCACCAACAATTGCCTCAATTACAGACGCTGGTTTGTTTGCCAGTCTACATTTTCTCAAGCCGATTCCAGTAATGCTTGCATCTTTACCCCAGTTTCCAGGACTGTGGTTATTAGGTACAGTATTAGTCATTGCCAAACGTCAACATCAAAATCTGCTGGGGATGTCGATCGGTCTTCATACTGGGCTGGTTTGGGCTTATTATATAATTAATGTTGGTAATATGGTCAAATATTCCGGTCGAGTTTCAGATTGGATGACTGGGATAAATGGAAACCCAGTATCGGGAATGCTGGGATTGATTTTCTTGGGAATTTTAGCTGTTCTAATGTCTAATTTATCTAGCAAAGTCGATCGATCTAAAATTTAATAGACTTAGATCGTACCCCAATCTAGACAGATTACTGCCACACACGTAGGGCATCTACAAGGGGCACTCTGACAGGTTAATTGTGGCAAACCTGTTATAGTTAGGAGGGGCTTCATCGTTGGTGTAGCCTAGTCTTACCCCCTCACTCCTGGCTCATGTCTACATTTCCGATCGCGTCGCATTTAACTGGCTATTGGCAAGACGCATTTAATTTAAAACAACATCTCCACCAATTTTTAGATATTGATGCCGATCGGTTAGAATTAAAGTTTAAGACTGCTGTAGCAGATTTAGCCGAATTAGGGCGACGCGATTTTGATTGGGAAGATGCTAGTAAATTTTATCGCGATCGAGTGGGTGAAGCTTATTTATTTGAGTTAGCAACTTGGCATCTGACTAGTACCGATTATATTGGCGATACATTGCGATTGATTGGAGATCGAGCGCGGGGGCGAGTCTTGGATTTTGGCGGCGGGATTGGCACACATGCGATCGCATCAGCATTATGTCCCGAAGTTACTCACGTAGTTTATTGCGATATCAACCCGATTAATTACAACTTTGTCAAGCACCGAATTCATCAATTAGGGTTATCATCAAAGATTACTTGTTGTACGGAATTGTCCCCCACCGAAACATTCGATACGATTACTTGTTTCGACGTGATGGAACATTTACCAGAGCCAAGTCAGCAGTTACTTGAGTTTCACAATATGCTCAAAGCTGAAGGGAAAATGATTACCAACTGGTATTTTTCTAAAGGAGCTAACCAAGAATTTCCCTTCCATTTAGACGATCCTGAAACTATCGATCGCTTTTTTAAGACCCTTCAATCTAACTTCCTTGAAGTTTTTCATCCCTATTTCATCACCACTCGCTGCTATCAGAAGATGTAAGTAGTCAAAAAATCATCTCATACTCGATCGAATCGATCGCAATAAAAAAGCTCCAACTGGATCTAGTAATTAAATACAAGATATTATGTAGGGTGGGCAATGCCAGCCCTTTCAACGCGAACAAACGAACTAGCTTGTGATGGCGTAAACCCGTTACCAAATCGCTCGATACTAGTGGTTGTGTGCCCCTCCTCGATCGAAAGATTGCTCATAATTCGATCGAGGTGGGGCACGCCATCATTGCCAAAGCCTAGAAACCTCACTCTATGGCGATCGAGAAAGCAATACAAACGTTCGCGTTGAAAGGGCTGGGTGGGCAATGCCTAGGCTGTTGACTTTGTTGGCATTTCCGCATTTTTCGTTCATACATTTTTTGGTGTCCCTGTGAGCGCAAATCCCATGCTCAACAAGGATTTGCGCTCACAGGGACATCGCCATTTT
>NZ_JBGSQZ010000005.1:0-7333 GCF_041737865.1 Chamaesiphon sp. | reverse complement strand
ACAGCATGGACGGCTGCCAATTTCTCATCAAAGCTGGTGGTATAACCAGTGAGGGTAACGGTGCCATCTGCGACTAATACACCGATTTCGGCAACTTTGAGACTAGGATCGTATTTGAGTTCGGACAATACATCTGTTTTGATTTCGGTATCGGTTTTATCTAAGACGTTAATCATTTGTTTTCCTTGGTTTTAGGTAATTATTGATGAGTTAAACTTAAAGCCTGGGTAGTGAGGTAATTCCTTGGTATTTTCTCCTGAAGATAGGAAGTGAATACCGTTGGCAGCACCCACACGGATGGAATCGCCAGGATCGATAAACTCATCGGTGATTGCCTCAGTAGGCAGATCCATACTGGTCGCAGGTGTACCCATTGCCATCAAATGGCGATCTAGCCCAACCGCGTGTTCGCCCACAGCCTGAACCAGGATTAAGGCTCGGACTTGTGGGGAACGAATATAAAAAGCATGTGCCTTGCCTTGAGGGAGGAAGACCATTTCTCCCGCATTTACTACCATGACCTTACTGTCTCCACAGTAGAATTCCATTACGCCCTCAAGTACGTAGTATGTTTCATGCTCCCACTCATTCATGTAAGGGGCTGGCTCGTTACCAGGTTTTGCGTGGTAATGAATCATTGCGTCGCGACCACCCGAATCCTCCCCCTTGACCAGGAAGGAAAATAAACCACCCTTGTAGAGTGTGGTCGAGTCGAGTGCAGATCCGCGCTGATAGGGGACTGGTGGTGCCAATTTAACTTGTGTCATGATTTTCTCCTGTTGTGTAGATTCAGTAATGTGAATGGGGAAAAAGTTTGGACTGTGAATGTGACAATCTACTCCAGCTTCACCACCATCTTGCCGATATTTTCTCCGGTAAATAGACCGAGAAATGCACTCACTGCTTTGTCGATGCCGACCACAACTGTTTCCTTATTTTTCAGTTTGCCCGTTGGCGTAGCCTGGGCTTTGCCGAATCGATAATAGTCACCCACTACTTGCTCGAATTCAGCCCGACAACCCAGCCAATCGCCGACAATTAGTCCTTTCATCGTCAATCGCTTAGTAGTGATATTAAATAGATTGCTCGGCCCAGGTTGGGGGATTTCGGCGTTGTAACCGGAGATGCCACCACAAGCGATAATCCGACCATTCACGCGCAACGCTGAGAGTGCGGCTTCGAGCATTTCGCCGCCGACATTATCAAAATAGACATCAATCCCGTCTGGTGCTGCTAAATTCAATTGTTCGATAACCGGAATCACCGGACTAGTTTTATAATCGAAGGCGCGATTCTCTTCCAGAGAGGCTTCGCCAACGAATCCACATTCTTCCTTGAGAAACTTGACTTTTTCAGGCGAACCTGCCGAGCCGATGACCTGGCAACCGCGTATTTTTGCCAGTTGTCCAGCCACATTTCCCACTGCACCAGCAGCTCCTGAAATAAAAATTACGTCTTCAGCTTTGACATCGACCAAATACAAACCCGCCCAGGCAGTCAGACCCGTCATCCCCAGGGCACCGAGATGAACGGACAGCGGTTGAATGTCGCGGCTGACTGGGTGTAGCTCTGGCGGTGTAGCGATAAAATATTCGCGCCAACCATAGTTAGAAGTGACTGCATCACCTGTTTTTAATTGCTCGGCGCGGGACTCTACTACTTCGCCAACTGCGCTGCCAGTCATCGGTTGCCCCAACTCGAATGGTGGCACATAGGATTTGCCGCCGTTCATCCGCCCGCGCATATAGGGATCTACAGATATGTAGAGGTTGCGAACTAGCACCTGTCCAGCTTGGAGCGGTTCCAGTTTGGTTTGGGCGAGGGCAAAGTTATTTAGGGTGGGCATCCCAGTTGGATGAGAGATGAGTTGGATTTCACGGCTGATGATATCTGTCATAATTTTTCTCCTGATTAGTTATTAACTTGTGTGACAAACGCGCAAAATTGAAATATATTAGCTCTTAAATTTAGTTGATGTCATTCGATTTTTAGATCATTTTCAATAAGAGTTTAATTGCAAACACGTCAAAAGATGATATCAGTGAAAAAAGGCTAGAAGAATAACTTGCTACCTACTTCAATCGTTCATTATGGTTGGAGAGTTATGCGAGCGAGTAAAAGCAAAAGGAACTGATTCATTTAGTAGATTTGTGAGTCGTTCACGAGGAAATAATTTGGGTGGAGCGGTGAAAAACACACCTGTGGAGACATTCAAGCCAAATTGTTGCTTGACTCAATCGAGTGTAAAGTCGCTATAAGCCATAACTAAAATAGTCTAGAAATTATTGGGGATGAGCGATTAGTTAATCTTGTTGCTCCACCATCCACTTCAAAATACCCAAGATCCGCTCGACTGGAGTGACATAATATTGGTGACGATCGATGGTTACATTTTTACCTTCGAGCTTGAGAAACTGCCAAGATTTACCATTGGTTACACTGCCATAGATAACGGAGATTTCGTTACCTTTACTAGCATTGAACTTCTGAGCAGCAATCATCTGGGCGACACACTGCCCCCAGCCTAGATCTAATCCTTCCTTGTCCGCTTCTACCAACATAATAATTGGAGCTTTGATTAGATATCGAGTTGTCGATTTACTCAGCAAGAAATCGACAACTCCATCTAGACCACAATCTATATCTACATTCAACTCCTGACCAGAAAATAGCTGAACTCGCTGTTGAGTTAATTGCACCACCTCAGCCAAAATCGGACTAACCAAAAGTTCAGATTTAGCTTTGGCGGATTGGGCTGTTTCTGCCAATCGAAACCACTGTTGAAAGATTGTTAAGAACGCTGGTTGTGGATCTGCCGTTGGTAAGAATTCGCAGAAGGGAGCATCCAAAAGATTTAATTTAAATTGGTCTTTGACAGTTTCGAGGGTGAAGTTGTGGTAAGTCATCGATTTCTACTTTCCAATTTAATACTAAATTGATGATTTGATTAACTCATCGGCTGTTTACAGTCGGGGCCTATTGGCACGACAATTGAACAGATTCAACTCCGAATTAAAAACTTTTTTGAAACCCATCAATTGCAGACTCCAATTCAAATTGAAAGTACCATTCAACATATTTACAACCTTGCTCTATAGTCTTCTAGCGGGAAGGGAGTAGTATTGGCATGGTAGAATCAGTTCGACTCTTGACAAATCCCCAATTTTCTTAACTTGTCACCAATGGGTTCACCCGCCCAGCAGCACTTCAGTCGCGGGTGGGTGATGAACGAAGCAAATATTCATAAGTAGCGTTTACAACTTCAATATTAAGTAGTCGGCGGTAAAATCACCCGCTTAGCTAAACCGAGCTTCTGTAATAATTGAATCGACCACCAAGTCATATCGAGTTCCCACCACTGCCAACCACCTTTGGCGACATTGGGATAAGCATGGTGATTGTTGTGCCAGCCTTCACCATAAGTGAGCAACGCTGCCCACCAGAGATTGCGCGAATTGTCATCCGACTCATGAGTACGATAGCCAGTAATGTGACTTGCCGAATTGATCAGCCAAGTACTGTGCCACAAAATCACCGCTCGCACAAAGACACCATAAATCACAAACGACCAACCGCCGCTCGCATACAATAGTAATCCAACTGGAATTTGTAAAAACAGAAAATATTTATCGAGCCAACAATAATAAGCATCTTTAGCTAAATCTGGTGCCGCTTTCTTGTATTCATTAAAGTTGGAAAAATTAGCTTCCGGATAAAAGATCCACAGCATGTGACTCCACCAGAACCCCCGCTTCGCCGAGTAGGGATCTTTGTTCCAATCTTCGGTATACAAATGGTGCTGGCGATGTAGGGATACCCAGGAAATTGGGCCACCTTGGAGTGCTAACGCGCCCAGCGTAGCGAATACATATTCGAGTGGCTTGGGTACCTGAAAGCTGCGATGGGTCAGCAACCGATGGAATCCCAAACAAATCCCGATCGAGCCAAACAACCAATGTAGAAATATTGCCTCTCCTAATGCAGACCAATTAAAATACCACGGCGCCGCCAAGGCAATCAGGTGAAATGAGCCAAAAAAGAACACATTTGTCCAACTTAATGGTGCCGTTTCGCGTCGCTGTGAGCCATGTTCGATCGAATTAGCAGTCATAAATAATTTAGTAATAAGGTTTTAGACTTTAGGTCTTAAGCTGATACCTGTCTCATAAGCGCGGCTGCCTCTTTACCATTAGGAATGAGGATTTAATAATATACAAGTCTGCTCTCGTGGCGACCTTTGGTAGGGGCAATTCATGAATTGCCCCTACCAAAGGAGGAATTGCAAGTTATTAAATCCTCATTCCTAAGTCTGATGAGTCGGGCGGATGATGATTTCATTGACATCGACATCCATCGGTTGCTCGATGGCATAAGCAATCGCCCGTGCAACCGCATCCGCATCGATCGCGGTCTTCGCATAGAATGCGTTCAGTCTCGTCGCCGTGTCTGGATCGCTAATCGTACTCGTCAACTCCGTCGCAATGGCTCCTGGTGAAATATTTGTCGATCGAATCTCACCATTCGACTCTTGCCGCATTCCCTCAGAAATCGCTTTGACTGCAAACTTAGTCGCACAGTACACCGCTCCCGATGGAAATACATTATGTCCAGCGACAGAGGACAAATTGATAATGTGACCGGATTTTTGGTGGCGCATCGTCGGTAGCACTGCCGCAATTCCATACAGAACGCCCTTGATGTTGACATCAATCATCCGATCCCATTCGTCTACCTTCAGCTCGTCCAGGGGCGAGAGCGGCATCAATCCGGCGTTATTAACTAGTACGTCGATGCGACCGTAGGTACTCAAAGTCTTTTGGGCTAAGGCTTCCACCTGAGCGCGATCGGACACATCGGTTACTAGGTAGTCTGCCGTCCAACCCGATTTAGCGATCGCCGCCACCAATTCCTTGAGTCGATCTTCCCGACGGGCTGCCAGCATCAGTTTGGCTCCATTAGCAGCCAGTCGCTCGGCGGTTGCCGCACCCAGTCCACTACTAGCTCCGGTGATAATGACTACTTTATTTTGAATCTCAGACATAATTTATCTTTTAATAGCTAGTGAGCAATATAGTTTTTGACTCACAAATTACGATCGATAGTAGTATTTATGGAAATTATTAGTTTATCTACTCAATTAATAATTGTGTTGCTGGAAATTAATTGCTATGGTTCGACTGGTTGAAGCTTGACTAATGTTTTTGTCCCAGTAGCATCATTAATCCACACCGCTAACATCCGACCACTTTCGCTTTGTCCGGTTAGGACTTCCGTTGGCGAATCGACGGTGTGAGCGTAAGTGACTTCATCTTTACCTGTTTCAATTACGAGATCGTTACCCTTGCCAGGTCTGTCATAAACCATCGCCATTAATGGCGCATTTTGAATTAATTCTTCATCACCAAATTCTGGGCTGATGATTTCAATAGAGATATGTCGTCCTCGATTACCGTCGGAAAACTGGTCGAAGAATTCACCCCAGCGTTCTTGTGGAACAGATTTTGTTAGTTCGATTGTATTTAACATATAATTCCTATTGTTATTGATGTATTTGTAATTCTCTGGCTAGTTCAGATCGTTGGATGTCTGTTGCGTAGTCAGATCGGAAATTATCGCCTGTTGTGAAAGATAGACTAAATGTAGATCTATTAGTAATTGTTTAGCATTTTCGATCTTAATGCCTTGGATTTGATGGCAAAATATTGAATGAAAAAGTTGTTCCTCAATAGATAAACTATTCATTGATTTCCTCCTGAAATAGTAGATGTCAAACTATCGAGATATTTACTTAGAGTTGTTAGGATTGCTCATTTTATTTCGATCGGCAGCACCTTGAACTCCATTCAGTCCGCCCTTCGAGCGTTCCTCGATCGTTTTTAGTGATGTTGCTGGAGCATTAAGTGCTTTTTCAGTATTCTGTTCGATCTTGTCTAGCTGGACTGTTCCATCGGTCGAATCGCTCTTGGCAACTGGCGGATAGCCCCGTTTGATATTCTCGATCTGAACTGCTTTTGCTGCTGTATCCTTAGCTGATGCTCCTGTGCAACCGCTGGAAAAGAGCATTACAGTAGTAAGTAAGATAGACATGAACATCTGTACAGGGCGAATATTGGATAGCAATGTCGAGATATATTTCATCTTAAAAATCCTCGGAATTAGTAAATAACGGTGGTATTGATGTTAATTGAAAGCGTTATTGTGAAAATTCAAACCACTTCACAGTGAGTTGATTGTCCACCGAAAATACCCCTGGCGCAGCCCAAGCAGCACGTTCGGCTTCCTCCCGCTCCGCTAAATTCCGAACATTGCCAGAGAGTTCCACATTGCTGCCAGCAGTCTCAACGCGGATCTTGTTAGCATCCACAACAGCACTACGTTTGAACGCCGATTTAATCGCTCTTTCTACTTCCACTGGCTTCACCGTGGGTTCGTTCATCTGGATTGGCTGTGCCAAGGAGAGCCGATTAGATACCCCTTTAACACCGGATAGGTGGCGCACGACACTTCCGGCGAGGGTTTTCTGGTGCCATCCGTCCACTTCACCTTCTAACTCGATCCAGCCTTCGCTGACGGTAACTCGAACGGTGCCTGGTGGAATTAATGTCGCCCAATTAATTTGATTGGTAGCGGCGGCGGCGATGTCTCCGTCTGTCCGGTGGTAAGATTCTGGTAGCTGAATTTCGATGTCATCAGCGATCGCTTTCACCCCCGCAATCCGTTTTACCGCCTGTACCGCTTCCAATTTCTCGACATAGCTACTCACATATCCATTAAGTGTCACCGTGCCGTTTTTGACTAAGACACCAATGTCTGTGACTTTGACGGTTGGCTCATATTTGAGTTCGGCAAGTACATCATTTTTTAGTTCTAGGTCAGTCTTTTCAATTGTGTCTATCATGTTTTTTGTGGTTAGTTATTAGTGGTAATTTTTGAGCGAAATTTAAGTTCATTAGCAAAGTTTAGTACCGTCAAGGCGATCGCCAGTCCCCAGCCAGTCATGGCAATTAACGGCGTATTCACTTGACGAATAGCAATCGCTACCAATGCCCAGACAATTACCAGCACATAGGCAGTGTCATGGCGTTGAACACTAATCGCCGCAGCAATTACAGAGGCGATCGTCATCATCACCACCGTCCACACACTTGGCGCAATCCCCCAGCCGTCCCAGTTGAGGCTATATAGTCCAATAGCAACATTCACGATCGTGGCAACGCTAATCCAGCCGAGATAGATCGAAATCGGCAGGTGAATAAACCCGCGTTCTTGCCGCGAAACGCGCTCCCGTCCAATCTCTAGGCGTTGATACAGCACAATTAGCGGTATCAAAATT
>NZ_JBGSQZ010000313.1:0-12731 GCF_041737865.1 Chamaesiphon sp. | reverse complement strand
TGCTTTTTGGCGTGGTCACGGTTACTTCTGCTGCGGCTGGTCATCAGGTATCTATTTCCTCAAACTGTTGACTAGAAACAGTTTGACATCTTTTTCTCACCCTCTTGACAAATCTCTAATTTTCTTAACTTGTCACGAATGGTCTCTATGTGGCAACACGATTGGGCATCTTTAATTTGCTGCACGATGAAGGCGCACAATCAGCCGACATGCTGGCTGAAAAGACAAACACGAAGGTCGATCGCCTCTACGTCATTCTCCGTGCACTCGCTCATTTAGACGTGCTAGCAGAACGCCCCGATCGGATCTTCGCCCCAACCGAAACCTCTGCCTTACTAGTGACCAATCGTGGCCCCTCGATCGGGCATTTTGCCATGCACATCACCGAGCCTGCCCAGTGGGACGCGTGGAATCAACTCGAAGCCGCTTTGCACACTGGCGAAGTGGCGTTTGAACGGGCGAACGGCAACGGCTCCGACTTATCTTGCCAAGTTGGGCGTGACTGAAGGATCGATCGACGTGATTTCCGGCAATGTGTTCGAGGCGGTTCCGAGCGGGGCAGACGCGATCGTAATGAAATACTTCATCTCAGCCTGGAACGATGATGATGCTCGCATCATTCTCAAAAACTGCCGTGCTGCCCTGCCACCCCACGGCAAAATCATTCTCCTGCAAGCATTTGTACCCGATCTCGACGACCCTAAAACTGCTCCAGATGGCATCATGCCGGGACTCTTTGCGGTGCAAATCATGGTTTCGGTACCTGGTGGCGCATGGCGAACTCGTCAACAGTTCAAAACGCTGTTTGAAGAATGCGGCTTTAAGTTAGAAAAAACCGTCGATACGGGCACAAACCTATCTGCCATGGAGTTTGGACTGGCGTGAGGCAAGCCTAGATTCATCAGATGCAACTACCCCACTTCAACGTCGAATTCTCAGCCAGCTCGAACGTTTGCCCACGGGCGTTTCCGAACTCGTCAACGCCAGCTTGCTCGAACGTAGTCAAATTCGGTTGGGTAATGCCGTGACGGGAGTTTTACGCTCCTTGCGTCCCAATGAGCCGATGGACTGGGACCCGTGGAGCGTCAAAACGGGCGACCTTTGTCGGCTCTATTACCTACGCGGACTAGCAGGACAAGCTCCCTGGTGGACTGTCAGCTATCTCTGCGGCGCAGTCTCTGACGATCTCAAACACTGGCACGATTTAGGAACACTACTCAAACCCGAACCCGATCGGGCTTGGGAATCCGGTCGGATTTGTGCCGGATGCACCTATGAAGAAGACGGCATCCTCTACCTGTTTTACTCAGCAGGCGGCAAGCAAATGCCCGACTTGCGAAATGAAGCGATCGGGCTGGCGACTTCCACAGATGGCATCCAATGGCAACGTCAACTCGATCGCTTTCCACTCATTCCCTGGTATGGTCACTGTAACTTGACGCAGCATCTGCACTGGCGCGATCCCTATCTCTTCAAAGACCCGCAGGATGGACGATATTATCTGTTCATCTGTGCGAGTGCCAAGACTCCAGGCAACTTTCAGGGCTGTGTCGGAAGCGGTGAGTGACACGATCGCCGGAGCTTATCAAATCTTGCCGCCTGTGGTTGCGCCCACTCCAGCAACTGCCGCTGACTGGCCGTTTTATCACATGGAACGTCCGCAAGTTTTTTACAAAGATGGACGCTATCACCTTTTCTTTTCCTGCTTTCGGATCTACCTCAATCCCAATTGGCTCAAACGAGTTAATAACCGCCACATCACCAACTCGACGCTCTACTGGTATGTCTCAGACTCAGTGACAGGCCCTTATCGTCCTCGATTTGATGATGAATCTATCGTTCCTGGTAGCGATCGGATTGGCATGTATGGCATGAATTTCCTGCCCGTGGACGATCGCCTCGACGAGTTTATTGCCTATGGGTGGTATCACCGTCTGCACACATTAGGCGTGTCACCCGCACTGCGAGCAAGTTGGAAACACCCCGATCGATTTAGGCTTTATAGCTTGGAATCTCAGCAATCTGTTGGAGATTGAGACTCGATCTCTGCCTCCTCAATAAGTGCTGGGACGATCGGCTTTTTTCCTTCACTGGGGAGCCTACTAGATCGGAAACCGACTGCACTCGATCGGATATTGAGACTGCTCGATCGGTGAAATAACTAACAGATGTCCGCTGATGAACCTGTACAATGAATAATTGAGAGAGAGTAGATGAGGTGGTTGCGAGTTCGCTAGTCGAATTTCGAGGAAAGTCCGGGCTTCTCAAAGACCAAACTTGCTGGGTAATTCCCAGTGCGAGCGATCGTGAGGATAGTGCCACAGAAAAATACCGCCACGGGAAGTGGATGGTGAATGGTGAATGGTGAATAGGAAAAAACTATTCACCATTCACTATCCACCATTCACCTCTCAGGGTAAGGGTGCAAAGGTGCGGTAAGAGCGCACCAGCAGTATCGAGAGGTGCTGGCTCGGTAAACCCCGGTTGGAAGCAAGGCAGGAGCTATGGTTGGTCTTTTCCCTGTTCCGCATGAGATCCGCTTGAGGTACTTGGTAACAAACTACCCAGATAGATAACCGCCGTCTCGCAAGAGATAACAAAACCCGGCTTACGTTCGACTCTCTCTCTATTTTTTGAGCGATTAAAATTACAGATGTCCCCACGCCGACAACAAGAGTTAGTAAAGTTGATGAGTCGGTTGGGATTGCCTAGAGACACTCAGATCGATTGGTCATTGCTGGATATTGCTTTGACTCATCCGACGATGGGAATGCCCAACTACGAGCAGCTAGAATTTATCGGTGATTCGGTTGTCCGGTTAGCTGCTTCGGAATTTTTGTGGGAAACTTATCCCGATAAGTCGGTGGGTGATTTTTCAGCAGTTCGGAAAATATTGGTGAGCGATCGGATTTTGGCACAACTCGCCGATGGTTATGGATTCGATCGTTATCTCACTCTCGCCGCTTCGGCTGTTGGCGATCCCTCTGGACGGATTTCTAGGCTGGCTGATGCTTTTGAGGCGGTACTCGCTGCGCTGTATCTGACGACAAATAATCTCACCTTAGTCCGTCCCTGGCTAGATCCGCATTTTCAGCAATTAGCTACCGAAATTCTCCAAGATCCCGCTCGGCAAAATTATAAAGATGCCCTTCAGGAGTGGACGCAAGCAAATTACAAAGCCTTGCCAGAATACCGTGTCAGAGAAGATCTGCTCAAACTCGATCGGTTTCAACGATTTATCGCTGAAGTCTGGTTTCGCGATCGACATCTAGGCACAGGGAGTGGACAATCCAAAAAAGCCGCCGAACAAGCCGCCGCCAAAGTCGCCTTTACGACGTTAATGGAGCCAAATTTATAGAACCCATTTGAGATCTTTTAAGGCGTAGCCGCGCCGAGAGGTAATTGAACAGATACTGGTGGGGAGGGCGCATCCATTCCTCTAAACCTCTAGCCATGACTCTTCGGCCAAGTCACATAAAAAGTTGTGCCCTGTCCTAAACTAGATTCTAACCGAATCGTACCTTGCTCCGTTTCGACGATCTTTTTGACGATCGCCAACCCGATTCCCGTACTGTCGCTATTATCCTTAACTTTGAGAGTTTGGAAGATCGCAAAGACTTTTTCGTGATGTTCGGGTGCGATGCCTGGGCCGTCATCTTTGATGATAAATTCATGGTAGTCTGGATGGTCGATCGCCCAAATTTGCAGATGTCCGGTGACAGAATTATGGTGTTTGATGGCGTTGCTAATTAAGTTAGCAAAAACTTGGCTCAAAAATACCCGCTTGGTCGTAAGGGTTGGTAACGGTGGCTGAATGTCGATCTTAAAGCCCTCTGGTGGGGCGAGAGAGTCGATAATTTCGCTGAGGAATTCGGCGAGGTCGAAAGTTTCTAACTGAGCTTCTTGCCGCCCTGCGCGGGCGTACAGCAGCAAACTGTCAATCATCGACTCCATCCGTTTGACACGGGTGCGGAGGAGATCGAACTGGGCTTGAGTGTCGGGTGGTAACGTACCGTCTAAATCCTCTTCAATCCAGACTGACAAGTTAGAAATCGCCCGTAACGGAGCCTTGAGATCGTGAGAAACGGTATATGCGAAACTGGTTAGCTCTTGGTTGCGTTCGGCGAGAGCGGCTTCGGCTTCTTGCAGCTCGGTAATGTCGGTATTGGTGCCAAACCAGCGGATAATTCGCCCCGATTCATCGCGGATCGGCAAGGCACGAGACAAGAACCAGCGGTAGGTGCCATCTCGACTTCGGAGCGGAAATATGTCTTCCCATTCCTCCCCGATTTCGAGATGATGGCGAAATAGTTCTACTACTCGATCGACATGTTCGGGATGATGAACGCCTTGCCATCCCCAGCCCTGCATTTGGGCTAATGTGGTGCCAGTATACTCAAACCAGCGATTATTGTACCAGAAGATCCAGCCGTTTTCGTCTGTCATCCACGCCAACTGAGACATATTATCTGCCAAGGTGCGGAATCGTTCTTCACTGTCGCGTAATGTTGCTTCAGCGCGGTTGCGTTCGGTAATATCGGTAGTAAAGCCAACGATATTTATCCTTTGTCCATGCGAATCATACTGAAAATAGCTGCGATCGGATACATATATCCAGTGCCCTGCGGCATGACGGACGCGATATTCGCCCTCAAACCGATCGCTCCCCCCTGGAGCCGCCAAGAACTCCGATTGGGCGCGCTCTATGTCGTCGGGATGTACCCGCTCTATCCACCACTCGCTGGTTGGCAGCGCATCTTCAGCCCGAACGCCCAGCAGCTCGAACAATCCTTGGGAGCGATAGACTGTTTGCGTTTGCAGATCCCACTCGTACACCATCCCCCGCACTGCTAGCATCGCTGATTCAAATCGGGCGTTACTCTGCGCTAGATTGGCTTCTGCCTGCTTACGTTCGGTAATATCGATCGATACCCCGATAATCTGTTGCACACCTCCCGCTGGCGTTTTGTTAAATATAGTGTTTCGGTTGAGGAACCACCGCCATTCGCCATTTGCATGTCGCCATCGGCATTCCCACTCCCGCACTTCGCCGATTTGCGCTGTCTGGAACCCTTCTAGATGCGCCAGCGAGGGCAGTATCTCGTCTGGATTTGACAAACTCGGCATGAAGTTCGCCCCCAGCTCTTGGAGTTGCGCTGGACTATAATCCAACAGTTCTAGGGATTGAGGATTGACATAGATGTTGCGTTGCTCAATGAGATCGTAGACATACACCATCCCCGGCAAGGTTCCGGTGAGCTTTTCCACGAATTGCTGACTTTCGACCAAAGCAATTTCGGTTTGTTTGCGAAGGGATATATCAAACATCACCCCGACAAACCGCATGGCTTCCCCTGCGTAGTTGTCGAGGAATCTTCCGGTTGAGGCTACCCACACGACTGCTCCAGTGTCAGCACGCACCAACCGATATTCGATATGGTAGGGCGACCGCTCCCTTTGGGCAGTTTCCCGCGCATCCATCACCGCCGCGCGATCGTCAGGATGAACGCGGCTCAACCACATCTCGATGGTAGGTGCGCCAACAGTAGCTAGATCGTAGCCCAAAATCTGGAAGTGTTTGGCAGACCAGATAGTTTTACCTGTGGACAAATCTGCATCCCAGGTCGCCATATCTGCGGCTGTAAGTGCCAAACTCAGACGTTCTTCACTCTCCGACAACTTCTCGATCGAGCGTTTACGCTCGATCGTAATACTAGCAATTTTAGTCCCAAATTCGCCCAGTTTATGTTCCCAATCGGTCGGCAATCGGGCTTCATTAAAGCACAACATCACCGAACCGAGGGGTAAATTATCAATACCCATAATCGGTACGGAATGACAAGCCCGAATGCCATGGGCGATCCATAAATCCCGCCAGCTTTGCGACCATAAATCGTCGTTAGCAATATCATTACAAGTGACAGGCTCACCCCAATATACCGCCGTACCACACGTCCCGTTCGCCAGCTCGCTAATCGGTGTATCCTTGAGTCCTTGGCTCAGAGACGTCGCGAAATCTGGAGTAATCGATCGCGGAAACTTCGTGCGCTGCTCGTCGGTCAATAGCACACAGGCGCGGGTGTGGGAGCTGAGTATGCCGATCGAGCGACACATAGCACTCAGACACTCATCTAACGGCTGCCCCGTGGAAACCGCCTCCAGCAGTCGCGTCTGCTCGGTGAGGATCGATTCGTTCTGTTGACGCTCTAGCTCAGTGGCAATCCGACTGGCAAAAATCGTCAGTAACGATTCGGCTAGATGCACATTTGCTAGCGGTTTACCATCCATCACACCCAGCACTCCCAATACATTCCCATCAGAACCATAGAACGGAGTCGCGATATAGCTCTCGACAGCCAGCGGTTTTAGCATTGGCGCATTCGGAAATTGCGCCTGAACATTGCGCGGATGACAGCAAATTTTACGCTGCTCAATTGCTTCCCAGCAGGGCGTATCTTGCAGCCGATATTCAATATTCTCGACAATGTTGCCGCGATCGCAAGTGGCGATCGTTCGCATCATTTTCGGCTCAGTCCCCTCCACCAAGCCGATATAAACATAATCAGTACCCAAAACTTTGGCAAAGTGCCTCACCAGCTCATCGAAAAATGCCCCACCCGTCACCTTCGCCACACCTTGAGTAATCTCGACTAGTGCCGCATCGACACTAGCGATTTGCTGCGCCGCCAAGCGCAGTTCCAGCTCCGAAACAACCATTGCCGCCAAATCCACCAAAGTAGCCTCTTCCTCGGCGGTTAACGCCTCATGTGGCACAGTATCGAGCAGACACAGCGTACCCAGATTAAAGCCATTTCGATCGATCAACGGCGCACCCGCATAAAACCGCGTCGCTACTGCGGCTTGCACGAACGGATTGCAGATAAAGCGATCGTCGAGTCGAGTATCGGGAATAATTAGCGGCTCATCGAACAACACGGCAACGTTACAAATCGCATCGTTGCGGCATACTTCATCAGCACCAAAACCAATGCTGGACTTGAACCAAGCTCTCGACTCATCCACCAACGAAATCAGCACGATCGGCTTCTTAAACAGTCGCGCTGCCAGCGTAGTGATGCGATCGAAGGCTACTTCGGCAGGGGTATCGAGAATCTGATAGCGATGCAGTGCCGCCAACCGTTCTGTTTCGTTGGCAGGGACGATCTGTTTGACAGGCTGTGCTGGAAGTGAGTCAATCATGGTAGTCCCTGCGAATGGAGATTAATGCTGCGTAGTCTGTGTTACCCCACACTTCGGCTACGCTCAGTGCATCGCCCCAGCCCTCCCCTTATCAAGGGAGGGAGCCGGAAAAGCCCTCCCTTGATAAGGGGGGGTTGGGGGGGTAAATCAACCTAAACCTAAGTCTATCGATCGCACTCGTGCCGCGATCGGCTGTACCTATTTTATAACTGTTGAGCGATCGCCGCCAAGTCCGTAATTCACTGTCAAGATAGAGTATGATTATAAATTGTGTCTAAACATACTTAATTCACATGCCGAAACTCAAAAGCCGCAAAGCAGCAGCGAAGCGTTTTCGCGCTAGCGGGACAGGTAAAATCATGCGCCGCAAGGCATTTAAGAGCCACCTGCTCGAACACAAAAATGCAGATCGTCGTCGGAGCCTATCCAAGGCAACATCCGTTGACGAGACTGATGTGCTCAGAGTACGTGGGATGCTCCCCTACTTGTAACTTAGCTCTCTCTAAGTGCAAGATCCAGACACTGGTAGCTTGAGGACTGACGATAGTAAATTACTATCCACAATGCCGTAGAGCAATTTTAATCACCAACTAACACCATTTAAACTATGACTCGGGTAAAGCGCGGTAACGTGGCGCGGAAGCACCGCAACAAGATTCTCAAGTTAGCCAAAGGCTTTAGAGGTTCACACTCTAAACTCTATCGGGTTGCTAACCAACAAGTAATGAAGGCATTACGGAATGCCTATCGCGATCGCAAAAAGAAAAAACGTGACTTCCGCCGCTTGTGGATTGCACGGATCAATGCAGCTTCTCGTCAACATGGCATGAGTTACAGCCAATTGATCGGGAATATGAAAAAAGCTGACATCCAACTTAACCGGAAGATGCTCGCTCAAATCGCCATCCTCGATCCTGCAAGCTTTGAGCAAGTAGTTAAACTAGCCGCCGCAGCGCAATAACAAAAGGAAAGTGGATAGTGAATGGTGGATGGTGAATAGATCTACCATCCACCATCCACCATTCACTGTCTTGAAAAGGTGCTCCACTTGGGGAAACCCCAAGACTGCACTTTTCGCCATCCACCATCCACCATGAAGAATAAAGCACGATCGATTAGATTTAAATCTTTATTCTTTGTCTTCACACTGATAACGAGTATCGGTAGTTGGCATTCAGCTCAAGCTGGAACACTCACAGAAATTCAGCAACGCCGAAAATTAATCGTCGCAGTCAAAGATAATTTACCACTGCTAGGATTTAGAGATCGCAATGGCAATTTACAGGGCTTAGAAATCGATATCGCCCGTAAATTAGCCACAGAAATATTTAATAATCCAGATGCTGTTGAGCTAGTTCCTGTCGCCAATCAAGATCGCCTAAAAGTAGCAATCCAAGGAACTGTCGATCTCACAATTGCTAGAGTGACAATTACACCCACTCGATCGCGAGTAGTTGATTTTAGTCGGGCTTATTATTCAGATGGAACAGCGATAATTACCACGCAAGTAAACATCACTAAGAACGCTGACTTAATCGGTAAGAAAGTTGCAGTATTAAATAATTCTACCACGATCGCCACACTGCAATTTATCACCCCCACCGCGCAATTAGTCGGTGTAAATAGCTATCGACAAGCTCAAGAATTACTCACCACAGGTAAAGTTGTCGCCATCGCCGCAGATCGGAGCTTATTACTAGGCTGGAGCAAAACCACACCGAATTATCAGATCTTACCCGATAAATTATCGATCGAACCCTTGGGAATCGTCATCCCCAAAGGGTTGCAATACGATCCATTACGAGAGTTAGTCGATCGATCGATCCAGCGGTGGAAAGCAGATGGCTGGCTCCAGCAGCGGATTCAGTACTGGGGATTGCAATAGGAGCCAGTAGCGAGTGTCACAAACAGTTAATAGTTATCGAGTCACAGGCTCGTTGGTTGTGATTCAAGTTATCATAGATAGTCAGGTATGAAGTACCTAGTGGAGCGGGTACCCGCTCGATCCCTTGCAGACATCATTCACTAGCTATTACCAACTGCTTAACAATGGACTTTTCAGACAAAAACTTACTCATCGTCTACTTGGCTGCATTTTTACTGCTCCTGAGTGTGGCGGCTTTCTTTATCCTCAAACAAATTATCAAAAATCAGAAAATTGAAAACGCGCTGACTAAATTAGAGCGTAAACTCAAAAATGAGCGTGGTACCGTTCCAGAGTATTATGAACTCGGCAGTATCTATCTAGAAAAAAAGATGTTTATTCAATCAATAATGATGCTCAAAAAAGCTATCAAAATTGAAGATGGAACACCGGAAATGGCTCCTGTATATAATGCTTTGGGCTACGCATATTTTGGGCAAGAGCAGTACGATCTGGCAATTCGTCAATATAAAGAGGCGATTAAACTCGAGCCAGAATATGTGATGGCGATGAATAATCTCGGTCACGCTTACGAACAAAAAAAACTCACAGGTCAAGCTTTAGATATGTATGAGCAAGCATTAGAACTAGAGCCAGAGAATGAAACTGCAAAACGCCGGAGTGAATCTTTGCGTCGCCGCTTGGTGGTTAGTAGTAAGTAGTCAAGATTGAGAGTTGGTGAGGGGATGATTTTAGTTAGATGGAGATTTTAGAGTGTCTGATTTATTAGTCGGGAAAGTCGCGGTCGTTACAGGTGCATCGAGGGGAATTGGTCGTGCGATCGCGTTAGAATTAGCACGAGTCGGCGCAAAGGTAGCAGTCAATTATGCTAGTTCTAGCGATGCTGCGGATCGATTGGTGACTCAGATTATGGATGCTGGTGGCGAAGCAATTTCGATCTGTGCTGATGTCTCCAAAGCCGAACAAATTGACGCATTAGTCAGTACAGTGATGCACAAATGGGGACGGATTGATGTTTTAGTTAATAATGCGGGAATTACGCGCGATACCTTGTTGCTGCGGATGAAACTAGAAGATTGGCAAGCAGTAATCGATACCAATCTGACTGGGATATTTTTATGTACCCGTGCGGTGAGTAAAATCATGCTCAAGCAAAAGTCCGGCAGAATTGTTAATATCGCCTCTGTTGCCGGACAAATGGGCAATCCAGGGCAAGCTAACTACAGCGCGTCAAAAGCTGGCGCGATCGGCTTTACCAAGACGGTAGCCAAGGAATTGTCCAGTCGGGGGATCACTGTCAATGCGGTAGCACCAGGTTTTATCGAAACCGATATGACAAATGACCTCAAGGCGGAAGGGATTTTGCGATTTATCCCCCTCGGTAGATACGGAAAACCCGAAGAAGTCGCCGGAATGGTGAGATTTTTGGCAGCAGATCCAGCGGCGGCATATATTACTGGACAGACATTTAATGTCGATGGTGGAATGGTAATGGCGTAGATTTATCTTCTAACCCGCTAATTAACAATTATCAATTATCAATTAATTTAAGTTGCATTAGAATCCGATCGAAAACTATTTGAGATCCAAAATATTGTTGAGTATAGCAATAATCCTATAAAAGTCCCAGACATCCCCCCAATTAGCGATCGCACAGAGAAATTGACGAAAGGTTCGCGATTGTCCTGCACAGCCACCCAAGCCACCCCGAAGCCACAGTAAACGATCCCGATGATGGCAATAACTCGCCATCCAGGAGTCAAAGTTTCCACCCGATGATGTAGTTCCGCTTGATGCAGCCAGTTCGTTAGCCACAACGACAGGGCGACAAGTCCAAAAATGCCGCCGCCGTACTGAAGTAATGTATATATCGGTAGGGAGCCGAGCGTCGATTTGAGTAACTCTGAATGCACAACTGAGTCACCAGCATGAGTAAAAGCATCCCAAATTAGATGCGTAGCAGCACCGATGGCGATCGATAAAATAATATTAAACAATTGGGAAATTTGCAGCGGAAAGTATTTCTTTGGTGGTGGAAACTTTCGGGCTAATTGGAGGGGGATGAGAGCTAAAAATGGGCGCATAAACACATATCGGATCGCCAGTAATAGGACGATCGAATAAGGTATTCCTTGGATGAAGATACCAGGAAAAGTATGTCCGATGGTTTTGATTGGATACAGCAGGATGAAGTAATCTGCATCGGGAATCATCGATCCGATCGCGAGGCTAGGTAAATGTAGTTGCTGCTTCGATCCCCACCAAATCGGGACAGTGGCGATCGGATGAGCGAGGGTAAATGGCATATTTTAGCTTATCGATCGAGATAAGTAAATGAGAGAATCTAGCGATCTGAATATAAATTTAATTAAGGTTTGGATCGCCTAACACACCGTAAACTTGACGCTGTTTAAATAGGGCTAAAAGATTGCTGTCGATCTTGCCTGTGGCGGCTTCTTGATGTAGGATAGCTAAAGTTCGATCGAGTGATAAACGCGGCTTGTAAGGTCGATCGCTCGCAGTCAAAGCATCATAAATATCGGCGATCGTCATTATCTGTGATTGGATGGGAATTTCACTAGCAGTTAATCCTTGCGGATAGCCACTGCCATCTAATTTTTCGTGGTGGGAACGAGCAATTTTTGGGACATCTTGGAGGTGTTTTGTCCAAGGAATTTTGCGGAGAAAATCATAGGTGTGGCTGACGTGTGATTCCACGATCGAACGTTCTACTACAGTAAGCGTACCTCTAGGAATTAAGAGTTGTTCGATTTCGGATGGAGTGAGTAAGGGTTGTAAATTGCCATCGAGATCTCGGTATGTATATTGTGATAGTTGTTGCAGATCGGCGACGATCGAATCTAATGTTTGGACGAATTCTAATGTGGAAATAATGTCGGGGTGGTTGAGTTTATTTAATAACTCCCAGTAAGATTGCAATCTGTCGAGCTTACCACTTAAATCTAGATCTAACTGCTGCAAATAGCCACAGTGGAGACAATTATCATCTGACTGATGCTGATGTTCCAGTGGAGGATTTAGCACATAGCTGAACTTCTGTTGGGCGCATTCCAATTCCCAGGTACGTCGGAGCAGATTAAATCGGTGACTGAGTTCGGTAAGTTGATGGGGATAGAGCTTCTGACTTTTTTGGACGATCGATTCGGGAATGCTAATTTTACCAAAGTCATGGAGGAGTGCAGCATAGCGGATTTCTTGGATTTGACGATCGCTAAATCGCACCGATCTGAGTATTCCTGTCTCAACGCTATTAACTTCCCGACTCAACCGTACGCTCAATTTGGCGACGCGCTCAGAATGTCCAGCCGTAGTCGGATCGCGGCTTTCGATGACTTGTACGGAGGCTGTGATAAATCCGGCAAATAGCTCCTCGATACTTTCTAATAAGTGGTTGCGCTCGATCGAAATTGCGGCTTGGGAAGCTAAAGAGCGGACGATCTGCTGTTCCCAATCAGAATAGGGTTGGGTAATCGACAGCGCATTTTCTGGTGTAATTTGAAGATCGGCTTTGAGCTTGCGATCGATCAGTTGCAATACCCCAATCGTCTCGCCCTCCCGATTTTGCATCGGGATTACCAGCACTGAAACGGTTCGATATGCAAATTCTAAATCGAACTGCCGATCG